>JAEZZU010000238.1 GCA_023418355.1 Pseudomonadota bacterium
GCGATGACCTGACTTTTGCCACCAGCAACAAGCAGCTGGCCTTTGTGCAGCACATCGTGCGCCACTTGAAGGACGGTGGCCGCGCCGCCGTGGTGCTGCCCGACAACGTGCTGTTTGAAGCCGGCGTGGGCACGGACATTCGCCGCATGCTCATGGACAAATGCCGCCTGCACACCATCCTGCGCCTGCCCACCGGCATCTTTTATGCGCAGGGTGTCAAGACCAATGTGCTGTTCTTTGAAAAAGTGAGCGAATCCGCCACCGGCAGCACGGAAAGCGTCTGGGTGTACGACATGCGTGCCAACGCGCCCAAGTTTGGCAAGCGTACACCGCTGACGGAGGCGCACTTTGCCGAATTTATTGCGGTCTATGGCGAAGACCCGAACGGCCGCAGCCCCCGTGAAGATCAGGGCGAGCAGGGCCGCTGGCGCTGCTTTACACGGGAGTGGATCGCCACGGAAAAGCAGGACAGCCTCGATATCGCCTGGCTCAAGGACGATAGCGTGGAGGATGCGGCCGATTTGCCCGAGCCTGCGGTGCTGGCGCGGGAAATTACCGACGAACTCAATGCAGCGCTGGAGGAGTTGGAGGGGATTTTGGCGGAGTTGGGGGAAGGCAATGAGTAATTTGACTTCCTTATTCCCTGCAAATTGGTCAATAGCTTCAATATCAGAACTGGTTGGCAAAGAAGGAATTTTTATTGATGGGGATTGGGTTGAAAGTAAAGACCAAGATCCAAATGGAAAAATACGATTGCTTCAATTGGCAGATATTGGGGATGGTGTTTTCTTAAATAAATCAAATCGATGGATTAATGAAGAAGCCTTTGTAAGGCTACGTTGTACGGAGGTCATTGAAGGCGATGTTTTAATTGCTCGTATGCCTGATCCGTTAGGGCGGGCATGTATACTTCCACTTTTACCAAATAGAGCTGTTACTGTTGTTGATGTAGCAATAATAAGATGCTCTCAGTTTTATTTTTATAATCGATGGTTGATGCATTGGATAAACTCTCCGAACTTTCGTGGAGTTATTGGAAATAATGCATCAGGAACAACCAGAAAGAGAATAGCGCGTGGGCGCTTGGGTGAACTTGAGATTCCAATCCCTCCGCTCGCAGAACAACGCCGCATAGCCGACAAACTCGACACCACACTGGCGCGCGTAGATGCCCTGAACGACCGACTGGCGCGCATCACGCCCTTGCTCAAACGCTTTCGCCAGTCTGTGCTGGCTGCTGCGACTTCGGGGAAGTTGACGGAGGATTGGCGTAATAAAAATAATAGGAATAAAAAATGGTTAAGTCTCAAAGTTGGTGATATTTTGATAGGAAAACCACGAAATGGTTTTTCACCAAAGGCTGTCGATTACGCTACAAAAATTAAATCACTAACTTTGTCTGCAACAACCTCTGGGAAATTTCAAGGTCAATATTCAAAATATTTGGATGAAAATATTCCTGAAGATTCTTATCTTTGGTTGGAATTAAATGATATTTTGATACAAAGAGCCAACTCCTTGGAATATGTTGGGGTAAGTGCTATATTTGATGGTCCCGCTAAAACGTATGTCTACCCTGATCTTATGATGAAGGCTAGAGCAAATGAAAGATGCTTGCCCAAGTTTTTGTATTTCATACTGAGCTCAGAGTCTTCTAGAAAATATATGCGTGAAAATGCAACTGGTACTGCTGGAAATATGCCTAAAATTAATCAGCAGACAGTCATCAATATTCCATGTGAACTACCTGAATTAGACGAACAAACCGAAATCGTCCGCCGAGTCGAAACCCTGTTTGCCTTTGCCGACCGCCTGGAAGCCCGTCTGCAATCCGCCCAGACCGCGGCCGAGCGTCTGACCCCGGCGCTGCTGGCCAAGGCCTTTCGCGGCGAGCTGGTGCCGCAGGACCCGAGCGACGAACCAGCGGCCGAACTCCTGCGCCGCCTGCGCGCGGCGCGTGCGGCAGACACCGCCAGCAAGCCCAAGCGTGGGCGTGCGGCCAAAGCCTCAACCGTTTCCGAATAAGCCCACACCCCGTCACACCCGCTGCCATGCCTGCACCAGACCATCGCAGCGGGCACACCACACACACCACATCCGCTATTCCCATGCGCCAGCCACTTGCCCTTGCCGCAGCTTGCGGCCATGGGCGTGGCGGGTGTTTGCCTTGTTTTGTTGAGAGAGTGAGCAAGCCTGTATGGCAATCAAATACCGCGAAGACCCCGGCCTGAAGTTTCTGGCCATGTGCGACAACGATGATGTGGCCAATCTGGCGCAGATTCTGATTTATGACACCGATGGTGAGGAGCGCCGCACCAGCAGCATCCTGACCGATGAGGGCTTTACCAAGCACTTGAACGATCCGCAAAAGTGGGTCAAGAGCTGGCAGGTGGTGGCCGGTGAGCTGCAGCTTTACGGCGGTGACTCGGTGGTCAATCTGTTCCGTGGCACGGGCGTGCTGTATGAGGAAATTCTGTCTGACGTGTGCGAGCGTGTGGGCGTGAAGCTGGGCAGCGAAGACCAAGAAATCGTGCAGAAGGAAGAAAAGCTCATCGAGTTTCTGGCCGACAAGGCCTGGGACAAGATGGACGAAGCCCAGCGTGCGGAGTTTCTGGAAAAGATCAATCTGATCGAGCGCTTCAAGGACGCAAGCGGCCTGTCGCCCGTGCGCCTGGCGCTGGCAACGGGTGGCGC
>JAEZZU010000342.1 GCA_023418355.1 Pseudomonadota bacterium
TGTTTGAAGCACTGGCCCGCTCCGGCTCCGGCCCCAAGGAGCGCCGTCTGGCCATTCTGGGCTTTCACGCGCCCCGCAACTTTCTGCAGGCTGCGCTGAGCGATCAGGAAGCCAAGTGGCTCAAGGAGTGCGATGCGGTCCAGCCCGAAGAGCTGCTGCCCCAGCATCGCCACAATCTGCCCCAGTGGATGGCCGACAAGCTGCAGACCCAGGTGGGCGATCAGTTCGACGCGCTGGCTGCCAGCATGCTGGAGCCCGCACCGCTGGACCTGCGCGTGAACGCCTTGAACGCCAAGCGCGACGCTGTGCAAAAGGAACTGGCGAAGGAAGGCATCAAGGCCGAAGCCACACCTTTCTCCCCATGGGGGCTGCGCGTGCAGGACAAGCCTGCGCTGACCAAGCTTGAAGCCTTCAAGGAAGGCCGCATCGAAGTGCAGGACGAAGGCTCGCAACTGCTGGCCCTGCTGCTGGATGCCAAGCGTGGCGAAATGGTGGTGGACTTCTGTGCCGGTGCCGGCGGCAAGACGCTGGCCATTGGGGCCCAGATGCGCAACACTGGCCGCCTGTATGCGTTTGACGTATCGGCCCACCGCCTTGAAGCGCTCAAGCCCCGTCTGGCGCGCAGCGGCCTGTCGAACGTGCACCCCGCAGCGCTGGTGCATGAGCGTGATGAGCGCGTCAAGCGCCTGGCTGGCAAGATCGACCGCGTGCTGGTCGATGCGCCTTGCTCCGGCCTGGGCACCCTGCGCCGCAACCCTGACCTGAAGTGGCGCCAGGACGAAAAGGCCGTGACAGAGCTGACCGAAAAGCAGCTGTCCATCCTGACTAGCGCAGCGCGCATGGTGAAGTCTGGCGGCCGTCTGGTCTATGCCACCTGCTCCGTGCTGCCCGAAGAAAACGAGCTGATTGCCGAAGCCTTCCAGAAAGCGCACTTTGACTTTGTACCGCTGGATGCGGGTGAAGTGTTGGACAAGCTCAAGGTGGAAAACGCCGCCGCCCTGTGCGCCGGTGGCGAAACCGGTACGCAATATGTACGCCTGTGGCCCCATGCGCATGAAACCGATGGTTTCTTTGCGGCCGTGTGGCAGCGTAAATAAATCGGTACGAACGCCGCAGCACTGCGGCAGGTTCCACGCCAAGATCCCCGTGACCTTCAGGGTGCGGGGATTTTTTATAGGAAAGCGGCATGACCACCCAATACGACAATCTGGCCACGCTGGAGGCGTGGAACGACTTTTTCAAAGTCACACCTGCGGCATTGCCTGCTGAGCGCCAAATGCGTGCCCGTCGTGTGTCGGGCTTTATCCGTGGCAAGGTCAAAGCGGACGAGGCGATGCCTTCTGTGAATGAAGGCTCCGCTGCAGCCGTGAGCAAAAAGGCCATTCAGGTCGAGCGCGAATGGGTGCCAGCCCAATGGGGCTTTGTGCCCAGCTGGGTCAAATCTGCCAAAGATGCCAAGCTGCGTGCGCCCAAGCTGCTGGTGGCGCTCAATGAAACCGTGAGCACAGCGCAGGCCTTTCGGGATGCCTGGCTGGCCGGGCAGCGCTGCATCATCCCCATGCAGGCTTTTTATGTGGACGACATGCGCACGGGCAAGGCCATTCCCACGCGCATTGCACGTGTGGATGGGCTGCCCATGGGCGTGGCCGGGGTGTGGGACCGCTGGGTCGACCCGGAAACTGGTGAGGAGCTGATGAGCTATGCCGTGCTCACCATCAATGCCAACAGCCATGCGCTGATGCGCCGTTACGGACCGCAGGGGGCAGAGCGCCGCATGCCCGCCATTCTGGGGGAGGGCACCTACGACGCATGGCTCACGGCCCGCCAGGAAAAAGCGCGTGAATTCATGCGCGCCTACCCATCCAACTGGTTGCTGGCAAACCCGGTGGAAAACAAAAAAGACAAGTGAGCGTGGGGCCTAGGCGTCCTGCCCGTCCTCTTTGCCGCGCAGGCGCTGCAGGCCGGAGGTGGTAGAGCTGCGCACCTGTGAGGCAGCATTTTTGACGCTGTCTGCCGCTGCCTGCGCGGTGCTCAGCACACCCTGCTTGATGCGGCCATAGACAGCCTGCGTCACCTGTGCACCAGATTCCTTGACGATGCTGCCCAGCAGCTGCGCCGCGCGGCGTGTGCTGCTCTGGCGAATCTGCACGCGCTGAGGGGTGTGTTCGGGGGCGCAGTAGGCATCGGCAATCAGGCCCACGCGCAGCGTCAGAAATGCATTGGCCGCGCCGCTGGCCAGGCTGTTGGTCAGCAGGTTGCCCATGGTGCCCAGACCGGGAATGCTGCCCAGCGCCGCCGGGGTGGCGGACTGCACGATGGGGGCGGTAAGTTCCGTAAAGTCCACGTCTTCCAGACTGCTGGCAATCAGCATGCAGGCGCCCACATTGCCGTACAGATAGCTGATCTGCCGCAGCGAGGGGCGCAGCCCATAAATGCGCGCAATGCGCCACACCAGCTGCACCTGGCTGCACAGCACCACCAGCGCATCGAGCTTGCCGTTTTGCAGCAAGGCGGTGCTGACCAGCACGCTGGCTGCTGTGCGGCGGGTCTGCGCTTCCGCATCCGCACGCAGCAGCTGCAGCGCCTGGTGCACGGCCTCTTCAGAATCCAGCGCCATGCCAGACAGGCGCGGCAACCGGGCCAGATGGGTGCGCAGGCGCTGCTGGTAGGCCTGCACAGCGGCCAGATCCCCCTCGCCGGGATAGCGCAGCGCCGCAGGCAGGCGCAGCAGCCAGATGCTGGGCAGCAGCACCGTAGCCACCAGCAGGGCCAGCAGCACCCAGAACAGCCAGATGCCAGCGCCTGCGTGCAGGCGGTCTGCGGCATCGGCCAGCTGGCTGATCATGGCAATGGCAAAAACGCCGCACCAGCCCACAAAGAGCAGGGCGCAGCAGACAAGCAGGCGAGAGGTCCAGGAAGGCATAGCAGGCAGTGTAGCCAAGCATGGCC
>JAEZZU010000349.1 GCA_023418355.1 Pseudomonadota bacterium
GGATGCCTTCTTATGCGTAACTCGCATGAAGTCATGCAAGCATTCCTTGGGCGCATCCTACAAGCCTTTGTCACCGTGCTTTCGGATGGTGCCTATCTCGTTTGGATGCACTGTTTTGAGGCGTGACCCGCAAAAAATGAACAGGATTTGTGCATTTCTCTCGTAAATGCACTGTTTTGGAGATGCCTTGGAGGAAGTTGCACCATGCTCGTGCAAGTGATTGCTTGCGCTGTCTGCGATGTATGCATTATCTAAACAAGATGTATCAATGTCTGTATTGCGACAATTGAAAGCCTGTTCCCGCGTTCGCACACATAGGAAATGCCCTTGCTGAAGGATGTCGGCAAGCTCTTAGCTTAGATAGAAATAAGCTGAGAGTTTTTTATTAGTTGGATTCACAGGCGGAACGCCGGATACTTGATGCACCAATTCGGTGCTTTGACAGAAGTGCCCGGTTGCAACGGAAGAAAGTACTTGGGCCGCCTTCGGGCGGCCATTTTTTTGTTTTTAGGTACAGACGCGGGCCTGAATTTCCGCTTCCAGGATGGCGAACGCACGCCACTCCATGGCCTGCAGCTGCTGTGTGATGGCAGTGGGCATATCCTGCGTCAGCACAGCTGCGCCCAGATCACTGAGCAGCGCCTTGCCCGTGGTGGGTTCATACAGGATGTTGTGGGCGTACAGATCACCATGCACGATGCCGTGCGCATGCAGATGGGTGATGGCGCTGCGCACGCAGTCCAGCAGGCGGGCGGCAGTCTGTGGGCTGAAATGCGCGTCAGGCGCGTAGACATCGCGCGTGCAGCTGGCAAAGCTGGGCGGCCCGGCCAGATTGACATACCCAGTGGGAAGCAGTGGCAGCGCCATGGCAAGCTTGCCTTCCGGATGGCCATGCACGGCGGCCAGCGTTGTGAGCAAGTGGGGGTGTTGCCCGGCGGCCAGCCCTGCAGCCAGTTCAGACTGCGGCGTGCCATCACTGGTGGCGGCTGCCTTGAAGACTTTCAGGGCCAGCGCCTGCTGGCTGCCCCGAACCGTGGCACGGTAGATGTGGCCGCTGGCCCCTTCGCCCAGCAGTTCATGGATGTGCAGATTTTGATAAAAAATAGCCGTTTGCGCAGATGCAGCAAGCGCTGATAGCTCACTTTTTTGTGTCATGGGGTTGCCCGCGACCGCAGGCCATGCCAGCGCAGGCAGTGTCAGCATGCTGTCCGGCAATGCAGTCAAGCAGTTGCTGGCAATACGCAGCAGTTCCAGACGTGTGCAGCCAGACAGATCAGGCAGCGCCTGCAGCTGGTTGCACGAGAGCATGAGTTTTTGCAGCCGTGGGCGCTGCCCCAGACTGGCGGGCAGCTGTGTGATCTGGTTGTCGGTCAGGATCAGCCAGCGCAGCTGGGGCGGCAGGCTGTCAGCGGCTACATGCTGAATCTGGCAGGCCTTGAAGCCCACCATTTCCAGCTGCTGGCATGCACCCAGCGCGCGCGGCAGTTCGGTGAAGAGGTTGCTGGACGCAAACAGAATGCGCAGCCGTGAAAAGCGCGCCAGCTCATCGGGCAGGGAGGTGAGCTGGTTGCCGGAGAGGTCCAGTATCTCCAGCGTATCGGCCAGATCCAACAGCTGATGGGGAAAGCTGGTGAGGCCCAGGTGGGTCAGCCGTACATGGCGCGCACCAGCCAGCGCGCCGCTTTCAAGGTCTTCAAGGGTATGCATGCGGCCGCCAGTGTAGTGCTGGTGGCAGAGCGCTTAGCGGTAGCTGGTAAAGACCGAGGTGCTGACGCCGCTGCCCAGCATGCGCTTGGTGACCAGCAGTACGTCATACGGATCCTTGCGGCCGCCATAGACTGCGCCGTCCATGCCAGGGCTGCCAATGGGCATGCCGGGCACGGTAATGCCGAGCGCCTTGGGCTTTTGCTGCAGCAGCTTGTGCACATCGGCTGCGGGCACATGGCCTTCCACCACATAGCTGCCCACCAGCGCCGTATGGCAGGAGCCCAGCTCTGGTGGCAGCCCCAGCCTGGCGCGCACGGCGTTGTTGCCACCGTGGTGGATCTGCACGGCAAAGCCATGGGCCTCAAGATGATCAATCCAGTCCTGGCAGCAGCCGCAGTTGGGGTCTTTCCAGACCTCTACGGGAATGCGCGAGGGAGATGCGGCCCACAGCGCAGGCACGGTCAGCGCGGCTGCGGCAGCCGTGGCCTGCAGCAGGGCGCTGCGGCGAGACAGGGAGGTGTGTGCAGTCATGTGAGGATTCTCGCCGCAGTGCGCATGCCTGTGCGACGAGGTAGATCAAGCATGCACGGGTATTCAGCCGCCGTAGCGACCGGGGCGGTGGTTCATGGACAGGACCTGGTTCAGCGTCAGCGCTGCCACGATGGACCACAGGGCACGTTCCAGATCCACAATGAAAAAGGCGCTGAGCAGTACCAGGCAGTCAAACGTCATCTGCACATAGCCGGCGCGCCAGCCGTAGCGCTCCTGCAGGTACAGCGCCGTGATGCCAAAGCCGCCCAGGCTGCAGCGGTGGCGGAACAGCACCAGCATGCCCACGCCCATGAGCATGCCGCCCACGATGGCGGCGTAGGCGGGCTGCACCATGTCGATATGGACATAGCGGGACTGCAGTTCGGACGCCAGCGACAGCAGCCCCACTGCAGCAAACGTCTTGAGCGTGAAGGCGCAGCCCATCTTGCGCAGTGCCAGCCAGTAAAAGGGCAGGTTCAGCACAAAAAACCACAGGCCAAAACTCCAGTCCGTTGCGTAGTCCAGCGCAAAGGCCAGACCGGCCATGCCGCCGGTGACCAGCCCCGCCTGCTTGAACAAGGCCACGCCCACCGAAACCAGCAGCACACCGGTCAATATGGCGGCTGCATCTTCCAGTGGCGTGTGTGGCAGGGGCTGGGTCGGGGCAGAAGTGACAGAGGCGGAACGCATGGCTGGTGGATTATTTTTTGAGCGTCAATAGGTAAAAGCGCGCTGATTATGCAGCGCTGCTTGCAATTGCGCTCGTTTTTTGTGCGCCTATCTGGTTCTGCGCAACCGCAGGCCATTGGCAACCACCAGCAGGCTCACGCCCATGTCTGCCAGCACGGCCAGCCACATGCTGGCGCTGTCGGCCAGTGCCAGCCCAAAAAATGCCGCCTTGATGGCCAAGGCCAGTGCAATGTTCTGCCACAGCACGGCATGGGCGCGGCGCGACAGCGCAATGGTGGCTGGAATGCGGCGCAGGTCGTCATTCATGAGCACCACGTCTGCGGTTTCCATGGCCATGCCCGTGCTGTGTGCGCCCCCCATGGCAAAGCCCATGTCGGCCTGTGCCAGTGCAGGTGCATCGTTGATGCCATCGCCCACCATGCCGACGGGGCCTTGCTGCTGCAGGGCCTGCAGCTGGGTCAGCTTGTCCTGTGGCAGCAGTGCGCCAGTGGCCTGTGCAATACCCGCCTGACTGGCGATGGCGTGCACGGCGTCCGGATGGTCACCGCTGAGCATGACCGGCGTAATGCCCATGGCCTGCAGCTGGGCCACTGCTTCTGCCGCTTCGGGGCGCAGGCGGTCGGCCACGGCAAACAGGGCCAGCACCTCGGTGGGGCTGGCCAGCAGGCTCACGCTGCGGCCCTGCCGGGTGTGGGCGGCGATGGCGGCTTGCAGCGCGGGGCTGTCCAGTTGCTGTTCCTGCACCCAGCGCAGATTGACCAGGAAACAGGTCTGCCCCTTGATGCTGGCCTGCACACCACGGCCGGGCAGGGCTTGCAGTGCCAGTGCATCCATGGGGGCGCTGATCTGCGCCTGCAGGCCCTGCGCAATGGCGCGCGAGACCGGGTGGTCTGAGCGCGATGCCAGACTCCATGCCAGTGCTGCCACCTGCACGGCGGATGCGGTGGTGGACAGCACTTGCCAGTCCACCAGCGCGGGTTTACCGGTGGTCAGCGTGCCGGTTTTGTCCAGCGCCACGGTGCGCAGCAGGCGCGCGGCTTCCAGGCTGCTGCCCCCCTTGAGCAGCACGCCCTGGCGCGCGGCGCTGGTGAGGGCGCTGACCACGGTCACCGGTGTGGAAAGCACCAGCGCGCAGGGGCAGGCAATCACCAGCAGGGCCAGTGCCTGGTAGATGGCGTTCGGCCAGCTCCAGCCCCACAGCAGCGGGGCCAGCACCGCCAGGCCTATGGCCAGCAGCATGACGATGGGTGTGTAGATGGCGGCAAAACGGTCCACAAAACGCTGGGTGGGTGCCTTGCGGGCCTGTGCCTGCTCCACGGCCTGAACGATGCGCGCCAGCATGGAGTCGGCCGTGGCGGCCGTCACCTGTACCTGCAACTCGGCTTCCTGGTTGATGCTGCCCGCCCAGACGGCATCGCCCGGTGCCTTGTCCACGGGCACGCTTTCGCCGGTGATGGGGGCCTGGTTCACGCTGCTGTGGCCAGCGGTGATCGTGCCGTCCAGCGGAATGCGCGCACCGGGGGCAATGCGGACGGTGGCACCCGTTGGCACTTCTTCGGTGGGCATGGTGGCCGTGCTGCCATCGGGCTGCAGCACCTGGGCGGTGTCCGGGGCCAGCTGCAGCAGCTGGCGAATGGCCAGGCGGGCGCGGTCCATGGCCTGGTCTTCAATGCGCTCGGCCGCGGCGTACAGAGCCATGACCATGGCGGCCTCGGGCCACTGACCAATCAGAAAAGCACCCGTCACGGCCACAGCCATCAGGGCATGGATGCCCAGCTGCAGCCGCCACAGGCTTTGCAGGCCAGATTTGTAGACCCCCAGGCCGGCCAGCCCAATGGCCAGCACGGCCAGTGCCATGCCTGCATAGTGCAGCGCCGGGTACTGCGGGGAGAACCAGTGCGCCGCTTCGGCCAGCAGTGCAAAGAGCAGTGCGGCGCTGATGCGGGGCCAGCCGGGCAGCACGCCGTGGTCGTGGCCGTGGTCGTTCGCATCTGCATGGGAGTGTGCATGTGCATCGTCGTGCGCATGGGCTTGAGAGGTGCAGCAGGGGGTGTGTTTATCGTCCATGCCATGATTGGAAAGTTGAAAGTCACTTCAAGGTCAAGCCCCATGACAGCATTGCGCATAGGAGAAGCGGCACAACGCACCGGCGTGTCGGCTGCCAATATTCGCTACTACGAAAAACAGGGCCTGCTG
>JAEZZU010000377.1 GCA_023418355.1 Pseudomonadota bacterium
GACTGACCATGAAACCATTCCTGCGCACCCAGCTGGAGCGCTATGCCCAGCGCCTTGAAGAACTGGACTTTCTGCTCTCGCGCGAAGACATCATGGGCGACATGCAGCAGTACAACCGCATCTCGCGGGAACATGCCGATGTCACCGCTGTCGCAGGCCGCTACCGGCGCTACCAGCAGGTGGAAGCCGACATCGCCACCGCGCGCGCGATGCTGGACGACCCTGACATGGCCGACATGGCGCAGGAAGAAATCACCGCCGGTGAAGCCGAGCTGATCAGGCTCGAAGACGAACTGCAGCGCCTGCTGCTGCCCAAGGACCCCGACGACCAGCGCCCCGCCTATGTGGAAATCCGTGCCGGTACGGGGGGTGATGAGTCTGCTCTGTTCGCCGGCGATCTGGCACGCATGTACACCCGCTACGCCGCCAACATGGGCTGGAAGGTGGAGATCATGAGCGCCAACGAAAGCGAGCTGGGCGGCTACAAGGAAGTCGTGCTGCGCATTGAGGGCGACAACGTCTACGGCCTGCTGCGCTTTGAATCCGGCGGCCACCGCGTGCAGCGTGTGCCTGCCACCGAAACCCAGGGTCGCATCCACACCAGTGCCTGCACCGTGGCCGTGATGCCCGAGCCGGACGAGCAGCAGGCCATCACGCTCAACCCGGCCGACCTGCGCATTGACACCTTCCGCGCCAGCGGTGCCGGTGGCCAGCACATCAACAAGACCGACTCCGCCGTGCGCGTGGTGCACATTCCCACCGGCATCGTGGCTGAGTGCCAGGACGGCCGCAGCCAGCACAGCAACAAGGCCAAGGCCCTGCAGGTGCTGCAGGCCCGCATCCAGGAAAAGGAACGCAAGGAGCGCGAAGCCAAGGAAGCCGCGCTGCGCAAGGGCCTGATTGGCTCGGGCGACCGCAGCGACCGCATCCGCACCTACAACTTCCCGCAAGGCCGCCTGACGGACCATCGCATCAACCTGACGCTGTACAAGCTGCTCAACATCATGGAAGGTGATCTGGGCGATGTGATCGAAGCGCTCAAGCAGGCCCGTGAAGCCGAACTGCTGGCAGAGCTTGAAGTCAACGCCTGACCTTTTAACAGCCAAATTGGCCTCCAACGCCCGTCCTACCTGCGCTTACAGCTATACAAAGTGAATACTCCTCTGACACTGCGGCAAGCCCTGTTTCAGGCCCACCAGCTGGGCCTGGAGCGCATTGATGCACAGATGCTGCTGCTGCACGTGATCGGCCAGCCGGATGCCGGTCGCGCCTGGCTGCTCACACATGACGACGATGCCCTCACGCCAGAGCAGCAGACACAGTTCACAGCCCTGTGTGCACAGCGCCTGGACGGCGTCCCCGTGGCCTATCTGACGGGCTGCAAAGAATTTTTCGGTTTGCCACTGCAAGTTGATGCCCGCGTGCTCGACCCACGCCCCGACACAGAGACACTGGTGGAATGGGTGCTGGACGTGATTGAAAAAAAGCTTGCACCTGCGGTGATCGATCTGGGCACTGGCAGCGGAGCGATTGCGCTGGCCGTGCAAAGCCAGCGCAAGGATGCGACCGTCACGGCTGTGGACTTCAGCCAGGATGCACTCGACGTCGCACAGGCCAACGCGCTGCGCCTGCAGCTGCCCGTGCGCTTTGTGCAGTCTTCCTGGCTGGAACAGGTAGAGGGCGTGTTTGATGTAATTGCCAGCAACCCGCCCTACATCCGCGAAGATGACGCGCACATGCCAGCGCTGCGCCACGAGCCCCGCCATGCGCTGACCAGTGGTGCCGACGGGCTGGATGACATCCGCACCATCATTGCCCAGGCCCCTGTGCACCTGAAGCCCGGCGGCTGGCTGCTGCTGGAGCATGGCTGGGACCAGGCCGCTACCGTGCAGCAGCTGCTGCGCGATGCCGGTTTTACCGAAGTGCACAGCCGCCAGGACCTGGCAGGCATTGAACGCTGCACCGGCGGCCAAATCCCGCTGACAGCCAGCACCCCAATACAGTGAAATAATGGCAGGCACTGCTGGCACGAAAAAACAGGCCAGCTCCCCTGCAAGGAGAACCCATGAGCGACGTACAACAACGCATCGACCAACTGGTCAAAAACAACGACATCCTGCTGTTCATGAAGGGCAGCGCCAGCTTTCCCATGTGCGGTTTTTCCGGCCGTGCAGTGCAAATCCTCAAGGCCTGCGGTGTAGACCCCAAGGCCATTGCCACCGTCAACGTGCTGGAAGATCAGGAAATCCGCCAGGGCATCAAGGAATACAGCAACTGGCCCACCATCCCTCAGCTCTACATCCGCGGTGAATTCATCGGCGGTTCGGACATCATGATGGAGATGTACGAATCGGGCGAGCTGCAGCAAGTGATCAACGGCGAAGCCTGAGCACATGCGCACCGCCGGGACCATGCCAAGCCCAATGACCAGTGCGACTGGCATGGCCCCTGCTTTATCTGAAACCGCCCCTGCAGGCGGTTTTTTTGTCCTCGGCCGCAGGGCAGCGGCACGGGGGATGTACAACGCCGGCATGCGAAGGAGGCATGCACAATGGGGACACTCGGCCGTCACCAGCCAACTCACTGACTTATGACACTCACCCAAAGCCTGCTCATTATTGCGTTGCTGATTGCTGCCAGCGCCTTTGTCGCCGTGGCCGAGATTTCCTTGGCCGCTTCTCGCCGTCTGCGCCTGCGGCAGCTGGCAGACGAAGGCAACCCCCGCGCGGAAAAGGCCATTCAGATGCAAGAGCAACCCGGTGACTACTTCACCGTGGTGCAAGTGGGCCAGAACGCGATCGCCATCCTGGGCGGTATCGTGGGTGATGGCGCTTTGAGTGGCCTGGTTGCCAGCAGCCTGGACTGGTGGCTGCCCGAAAGCACTGCCCAGAAGCTGGGCACCGTGTGCTCCTTCTTCATCATTACCTCGCTGTTCATTCTGTTTGCCGACCTGCTGCCGCGCCGCCTGAGCATGGTCGAGCCTGAGCGCCTGCTGCTGGTGGTGCTGCGCCCCATGCAGCTGTGCATGACCTTCTTCCGCCCCGTGGTGTGGTTCTACAGCCGCATTACCGACGCCGTCATCCGCATGACGGGGCTACCCGATAAGCGCAACGAACAGATCACCTCGGACGACATCCTGGCCATGACCGAAGACGGTGCCCGCGCCGGTGTGCTGGCCGAGCGTGAACAGCAGGCCATTGCCAACATCTTCGAGCTGGACACGCGCACCGTGGCTTCGGCCATGACCACGCGCGACAGCGTGGCCTACTTCCTGCGTGATGACCCTGACCATGTGATCCGCGCACGCATTGCCGAAGAGCCCTTCTCCACCTACCCCGTGTGCGAGGGCGACATCGACCACGTGATCGGCTATGTGGACGCCAAGGACCTGTTCCAGCGCGTGCTCAACAACCAGCCGATCTCGCTGCTGGACGACAGCCTGATCCGCAAGGTGCTGATCGTGCCCGACAAGCTGACGCTGGCCGAGGTGCTGGACCAGTTCCAGCAGGCCCACGAAGACTTTGCCGTCATCCTCAACGAATACAGCCTGGTCGTTGGCGTGGTGACGCTGAACGACGTGATGAGCACGGTGATGGGCGATCTGGTCTCGCCGGACGACGAAGAGCAGATCATCCAGCGTGACGAGAACTCCTGGCTCATCGACGGCATCACGCCCATTGACGATGTGATGCGCGTGCTCGACCTGGAAGATCTGCCCAACGAAGAGGAATACGAAACCCTGGCCGGCTTCCTGATGGTGATGCTGCGCCGCGTGCCCCGCCGCACGGACCGCGTGGACTGGGGTGGCTACCGCTTCGAGGTGATGGACGTGGACAGCTACCGCATCGACCAGGTGCTGGTCTCTCGCCTGCGTAACGAGCCCAATGGCACGGAACTGGTAGCACCTGCCGCAGCCCTGTCTGCCGTCGCCGCGGTGGCGGCCACGGCCGCGCCTGTGGCAGCACCTGCGGACGACAACGCACAGGCTGCGCCTGCTGCGGAGCCAAAAGCATCCGACCCACAGACACCCATGGTGCCCTGAGGGCGCAGCACTTGAGCGACGGGCAGCTTAAAAAACATAGCTGCCAGCGCTGATACAAAAAGGACTTCAAAGGCATTTACCTTTGAAGTCCTTATTTTTTGCGCGCAAGACGCTTAACTTTTCATAGCTCGATGTGCCTAGCTGCTGCTTTCTGGCTCATACAGCCACTGCTTTTGCGCACGCAGCACCAGATCCGGATAGGCACTCTTGCCACGGCTGCCGTTGTAGCGGCCAAGCGCCATGAACAGGTCGCCACGCTCCATGTCCAGATAGTGCCGCAGGATGACGCAGCCAAAGCGCAGATTCACCTGGGTCTGGAACAGCACATTGGTATTGCCATCGCCAATCAGCCGCACCCAGAAAGGCATGACCTGCATAAAGCCAATGGCCCCCGCTGAAGAGACCGCATATTTGCGGAAACTGCTTTCCACCTGAATCAGCCCAAGCACCAGCGAGACATCCAGTCCCGCGCGCTTGGCCTCGTACCAGGCGGTCTGCAGAAACTCCTTGCGCACGTCCAGATCAGGCATGCGGCTGCGCAGACGGTCGCTGATGGCCACCAGCCAGCGCAGATAGTCCATGCGCGCTTCGGTGCTGGCAAACACCGGCTCCGGCGGGCTGGGGTCATGCACGGCAGCGCTCAGGGCACTGCGCACCGAGTCCGCCAGCGGTTCTTCCAGCTGCGAGCCAGCCCAGACGCTGGCAGCACTGCTGCCCACGGCACACGAAGCGGCCAGACGCAGCCACAGGCGTCGGGACACGGTACAGGACGGGGACAACAGATTCCGCATGGCGCACCTCTTTCAGCGAACCAGGCTCAGGCCACCTTGCGGTGCGCCCGAGCACAGAACAAGGCTTACAGGCCCAGCTTGGCCTTCAGATGGGCCAACACTTCGCCGGTAGCCACCTTGGTAGCTTCTGCATCACGGCGGTGCTGGTATTCCACCACGCCGTCCTTCAGACCACGGTCGCCCAGCACCACGCGGTGGGGCACGCCGATCAGCTCCCAGTCGGCCAGCATGGCACCGGGGCGCTCGTCGCGGTCGTCCAGCATCACGTCCACGCCCAGTGCCAGCAGCTCGGCATACAGCTTCTCGGCTTCGGCCTTCACGGCTTCGCTGCGACCCATGCCGATAGGGCAGATCACCACGGTGAAAGGCGCGATGGCATCGGGCCAGATCATGCCGCGCTCGTCGTGGTTCTGTTCCACAGCCGCCGCAGGCAGACGGGTGATACCAATGCCGTAGCAGCCCATTTCAAAGAACTGGGGCTTGCCGTTGTCACCCAGGAAGGTGGCATTCATGGCCTTGGAGTACTTGGTGCCCAGATAGAACACGTGGCCAATTTCAATGCCGCGCTCAATGGCCAGCTCACCCTTGCCGTCGGGAGACTTGTCGCCAGCGACCACATTGCGCAGGTCAGCCACCACTTCAGGCTCAGGCAGATCGCGACCAAAGTTCACGCCGGTCAGGTGGAAGTCCACTTCGTTGGCGCCGCAGACAAAGTCGGCCATCACGGCCACTTCGCGGTCCACGACCAGCTTCACGGGCTTCTTCAGATTGATGGGGCCCAGATAGCCAGGCTCGCAACCGAAGTGCTCGACGATCTCGTGGGTAGACGCGAAACGGAAGCTGGCCAGACCGTCGATCTTGCCGACCTTGATTTCGTTCATCTCATGGTCGCCACGCAGCAGCAGCAGCCAGACCTGGGTCTTGACGATTTCGCCTTCTTCGTTGAGCTCGTCGGTCGCCAGCACCAGCGACTTCACGGTCTGTTGCAGGGGCAGGCCCAGCTGCTCGGCCACGGCTTCACAGGTGCTGTTGCCAGGCGTTGCCACCTTTTCCATGGGCTTGGAAGCCGCAGGACGGGGGCCTTCGGGAGGCAGGCACTCGGCCTTTTCGATGTTGGCGGCGTAGTCGCTGTTGGGGCAGTAGACGATGGCGTCTTCGCCGGTCGAAGCGATCACCTGGAACTCTTCGCTCAGGTCACCACCGATGGCACCGGAGTCCGCACGCACGGCGCGGTACTGCAGGCCAAAGCGGTCAAAAATGCGCTGGTAGGCCGCGCGCATGGTCTGGTAGCTGATCTGCGCGCCTTCGCGGTCCTTGTCGAAGGAGTAGGCGTCCTTCATGATGAACTCGCGACCACGCATCAGGCCAAAGCGGGGGCGACGCTCGTCGCGGAACTTGGTCTGAATCTGGTACAGGTTCTTGGGCAGCTGCTTGTAGCTCTTGAACTCCTGGCGGGCGATGTCCGTCACCACTTCCTCGGAAGTAGGCTGGATCACAAAGTCGCGGCCATGGCGGTCCTTGATGCGCAGCAGCTCAGGGCCCATCTTGTCAAAGCGGCCGGTTTCCTGCCACAGCTCGGCAGGCTGCACCACAGGCATGGTGGTTTCCATGGCACCGGCACGGTTCATTTCTTCGCGCACGATGGCTTCGACCTTGCGGATCACGCGCAGGCCCATGGGCATGTAGTTATAGATGCCAGCACCCAGCTTTTTGATCATGCCAGCCCGCATCATGAGCTTGTGGCTGACCACTTCGGCGTCCGCCGGAGCTTCTTTCAGGGTGGAGATAAGAAATTGGGAGGCTTTCATGAGGGAAATACTGAACGGGATATCAATGCGGCAACCTTGCCGATCCCAGACTGCCGTGCATAATGAACGCAATCTAGAAAATTGGGGTTCGATTATGCTTGACCGGGACGGATTTCGCCCGAACGTAGGCATCA
>JAEZZU010000021.1 GCA_023418355.1 Pseudomonadota bacterium
AGAATGACTTTGTTGACAGATGCCATGGTGAATACCTTTGGTTCAGTGGTAGCACGGGCGTTGATGGGGGAGTTCCCGTGCCAGATAGTGATTGCAGCACCCCCCGGAATGACTGCAGGAGCGCAGCATAACCCAGCTCTGCACCGCTGTGCATGGTGCTTGCGCAACACCAGCGCACACGCTGGGGATGCCTGCAAAAAACGAAGCAGTTTGCGCTGATAAAACAAGGGGTTCAGACACATTAAAGCCTGAACCCCTTGTCAATCCTGCCGTAAAAGCTATTTATTTTTTAGCGTCGTAGCGCCCGATGGGCTGGAGCGGCCAGGTGATGATGAGCCACAGCAGCATCAGCGCCGTGGTGGCGGCAAACAGCACGGGCGCGCCGCCCAGCTTGGCCAGCACGCCGCCGAGAAAACCGCCGGCAAACAGGCCCAGCGACTGCAGCGTGTTGTAGGCACCGAGCGCCGCACCGCGCAGATGGGCCGGTGCCATGCGCGAGACCAGACTGGGCTGGGTGGCCTCCAGCGCGTTAAAGCCGACAAAGAACACGAACATCAGCACACCCATCAGCGCCAGCGAAGGAGCTGCAGCGCTTTCTGCCATGACGCCCAGTACGGCCTGCACGACCAGCACCAGGGCGATGGAGCCCAGCAGCGCAGCGCGCAGGCGGCCACGGCGCTCCATGGCAAACAGTGCGCCCATGGCCACGAAAGACAGCACCACGGCGGGCAGATAGAGCTTCCAGTGCGCGTCCTTGGCCAGCCCGGCGGCGACCAGCATGGCGGGCACGGCCACCCACATGGACATCTGCACCGTGTGCAGGATGAACACACCTGCGTTCAGGCGCAGCAGGTCGCCATGTCCCAGCAGCTCGCGGGCGCTGCCGCGTGGGGCATCCGCATGGCGTTCAGGCTCTGCAGGCACGACCCACAGCACCACGGCAATACCCGCCAGCGCCAGCGCAAAAGTCAGGCCAAAAATGCCGGACAGCCCGCCCCATGCCGCCAGCACGGGGGCCAGCACCAGGGCCAGCGCAAACATCAGGCCGATGGAGCCGCCCACCATGGCCATGGCCTTGGTGCGCACGCTGTCGCGCGTCAGATCAGCCATCAGCGCCGTCACGGCAGCCGAGACGGCACCAGCGCCTTGCAGGGCGCGGCCCAGCATCAGTCCGGTGAGCGTGTCTGCCAGGGCGGCCAGCAGGCTGCCCAGTGCAAACACGGCCAGCCCTGCCACGATGATGCGCTTGCGCCCCCAGCGGTCCGAGGCCAGCCCCAGCGGCAGCTGGAACACGGCCTGCGTCAGCCCATACAGGCCCATGGCAAAACCCACCATGGCCGGGTCTTCACCGCCCGGGTATTTGGCGGCCTCCAGCGCAAAAACGGGCAGCACCAGAAACAGGCCCAGCATGCGCAACGCAAAAATCAGGGCCAGGCTGGCGCTGGAACGGCGCTCCTGGGCGGTCATCTTGCCGGGAACGGCGGGGGCATCAGGGGTGGAAGAAGCTAACTGGGACACGCGACAAAACCAGGTTGGGCGGCATGAAAAAAGCCGCTGTGCTCAGCTGCGCTGGTCTTGGCGGGCAAGACCCGGGCAGGGCACGGCATACGCTGCGGCAAATCCTTATTGTCTGCGATTCGTACCGAGGCTGCCACACGGGCACATGCGCAAATCTCTATGATGGTTGGTTTCCCTTTGCAACCACTGCACCGCCGTGACTGACGCTTTGACACCGAAATTGCCTGTGGACGCCACTGCTGACACGGGCCGCTATCTGGGCCATGCCATGGGCCACACCCACATCAGCATCCGCGGTGCACGCACGCACAACCTCAAGAACATTGACCTGGACATCCCGCGCAACCAGCTGGTGGTGGTGACGGGCCTGTCCGGCTCGGGCAAGTCCAGTCTGGCGTTTGACACCTTGTATGCCGAGGGCCAGCGCCGTTATGTGGAAAGCCTCTCGGCTTATGCGCGGCAGTTTCTGGGGCAGCTGGACAAGCCCGATGTGGACCTGATCGAAGGCCTGTCGCCCGCGATTGCCATTGAGCAAAAGGCCGCCAGCCACAACCCGCGCTCCACCGTGGGTACGGTCACGGAAATCAACGACTACCTGCGCCTGCTGTTTGCCCGCGCAGGCACGCCTTACTGCCCCGAGCACGGTCTGCCGCTGCAGGCCCAGACCATCAGCCAGATGGTGGATGCCATCATCGCCCTGCCCGAAGGCACCAAGCTCATGCTGCTGGCCCCCATGGCGCGCAGCCGCAAGGGCGACTTTGCCGAGCTGTTTGTGCAGATGCAGGCCCAGGGCTATATCCGCTTTCGCATTGATGGCAAGGTGGTCGATGCCGCCGATTTGCAACCGCTGGACAAGAACAGCAAGCACGATGTGGATGTGGTGATTGACCGCATCAAGGTACGTGCCGATCTGCAGCAGCGCCTGGCCGAGAGCATCGAAGCCGCGCTGCGCATTGGGGGTGATGCCTCCAGCGGCCGTGTGCTGGCGGTGGACATGGACTCAGGCCAGGAGCACATCTTCAGCAGCCGCTTTGCCTGCCCGCTGTGCACCTATTCGCTGGAAGAGCTGGAGCCGCGCCTGTTCTCCTTCAACTCGCCCATGGGGGCCTGCCCGACCTGCGATGGTCTGGGCCTGAGCGAGGACTTTGACCCGGATAAGGTCGTGCCCTTCCCGTCTGTGAGCGTGGCCAATGGCGCCATCCACGGCTGGGACAGCCGCAACCCCACCTACTTCAGCCTGCTGGAGAGCATTGCCCGCCACTATGGGCAGGATGTGAACGCCGCCTTTGAAGCCTGGCCGGCCAATGTGCAGCACGTGGTGCTCTGGGGCTCCGGCGAAGAAAAAATTGCCTTTGCCTACGACAGCGATGGCAAGACCACCGTGGTCGAGCATGTGTTCGAAGGCGTCATCCCCAACATGATGCGCCGCCTGCGCGAGACGGATTCGCAAATCGTGCGTGACGACCTTTCGCGCCTGCGCAGCATACGCACCTGCCCGGACTGCCAGGGCACGCGCCTGCGCCGCGAAGCGCGCTTTGTGCGTGTGGGCGATGGCGATCAGGCCCGCGCCATCTACGAAGTCAACCGCGCCACGCTGGCCGAGGCTTACCAGTGGTTCAGCAGCCTGCAGCTGCAGGGCAGCAAGGCCGACATTGCCGACAAGGTGGTGCGCGAAATCGCCTCGCGCCTGCGCTTTCTGCTGGATGTGGGCCTGAGCTACCTGAGCCTGGACCGCAGCGCCGACACCCTCTCGGGCGGTGAAGCCCAGCGCATTCGGCTTGCCAGCCAGATTGGCAGCGGCCTGACGGGCGTGATGTATGTGCTGGACGAGCCCAGCATCGGCCTGCACCAGCGCGACAACGACCGCCTGATTGCCACGCTGGAGCACCTGCGGGACATCGGCAACAGCGTGATCGTGGTCGAGCACGATGAAGACATGATGCGCGCGGCCGACCACATCATCGACATGGGGCCGGGCGCAGGCGTGCATGGCGGCCAGGTCATGGCCCAGGGCACGTTCGAGCAGGTTAAGGCCAATCCGCGCTCGCCCACCGGCCAGTATCTGAGCGGTGCCAAGGTGATTGCCGTGCCGCGCCAGCGCACGCCGTGGCTGCCCGTCAGGCAGGACGAGGCAGCGGCGCAGCCTGCCAGCGGCTTTCCCAGCATTCGCGGCAGCGAGGCGGCCAACCAGCACCATGCTCTGCAGGCCCTGCGCGTGGTGGGTGCCAGCGGCCACAACCTGCACGATGTGACCGTGGACTTTCCCGTGGGGCTGTTCACCTGTGTGACGGGCGTTTCTGGCTCGGGCAAATCCACGCTGGTCAACGACACGCTGTATGCCGAGGTCGCCCGCCAGCTGAACCGCGCGGGCACCGAGCCTGCGCCCCACCAGACGCTGGAAGGGCTGGAGTATTTCGACAAGGTCATCAATGTGGACCAGTCGCCCATCGGCCGCACACCGCGCAGCAACCCGGCCACCTACACCGGCCTGTTCACGCCCATTCGCGACCTGTTTGCCGAAACCAATACAGCGCGTGAGCGCGGCTACGGCCCCGGGCGCTTCAGCTTCAACGTCTCCGGTGGGCGCTGCGAGGCCTGTCAGGGCGACGGCCTGATCAAGGTGGAAATGCACTTTCTGCCTGACGTGTATGTGCCCTGCGACATCTGCCACGGCAAGCGCTACAACCGCGAGACGCTGCAGGTGCAGTGGAAGGGCAGGAATATTGCCGATGTGCTGGAGATGACGGTGGAAGACGCCCACGCCTTCTTCAAGGACGTGCCCAGCATCCACCGC
>JAEZZU010000054.1 GCA_023418355.1 Pseudomonadota bacterium
AGAACATGCTCATCAAAATGGCCGAGAAGATCATGCCCACGGGGTGCAGACGCCCCACAAAGGCAACGATGATGGCCGCAAAGCCGTAGCCTGCGGGAACATAAGGGGTCAGCTGACCAATGGGGCCTGCCACTTCCAGCGCACCGGCCAGACCGGCAGCGCCACCGGAGATCAGCAGCGCCGTCCACAGCGCACGGCGCGAAGAAAAACCGGCGTAGCGCGCAGCCGCAGGGGCAATGCCGCCGACCTGCTGCGCAAAGCCTGCCTTGGTGCGGAACAGGAAGATCCACAGTGCCACCACACCCAGCAGCGCCAGCAGCGTGCCAATGTGCACGCGGGTGCCGGCGATCAGCTTAGGGATTTGCGTCACGGCTTCAAAGGTCTTGGACTGTGGGAAGTTGTAGCCCATGGGGTCCTTCCAGGGACCATAGACCAGATAGCCCAGCACCAGCCTGCCGATGTAGACCAGCATCAGGCTGACCAGAATCTCGTTGGCATTGAACTTGTCACGCAGCAAGGCCACGATGCCTGCCCAGAACATGCCGCCCAGCACCCCGGCCAGCAGGATGACGGGAACAATCCAGGGGCCCGTATTCTGGTCGGCCAGCAGGGCCACACCACCGGCAGCGACCGCGCCAATCACGAACTGGCCTTCGGCACCGATGTTCCAGATGTTGGAGCGGAAGCACACGGACAGACCCAGCGCAATCAGCAGCAGGGGCGTGGCCTTCATCACCAGCTCACCCAGCGCGTAGCTGGTCTTGATAGGCTCCCAGAAGAAGGCCTGCAGGCCACGCACCGGGTCCTTGCCCAGCGCAACGAACAGGCACATGCCCACGGCCACCGTGATCAGCAGGGCCAGAATGGGCGCGCCATAGGTCCAGAATTTGGAGACCTGTGGGCGGGGTTCAAGCTTAAACATGCTGGGCACCTCCGCTTTGTTCCACCTTGGCCAGGTGCTGCTGCACGTCGGCGTTCCACAAACCACTCATCCACTCACCCACCAGTTGCAGCGTCGCCTCCTTGCGCGGCAGCGAGGGGCTGAGCTGCCCCTTGGCCACCACGTGCAGTCGGTCGCTGATTTCAAACAATTCGTCCAGTTCTTCGCTGAGCACCAGCACGGCGCAGCCCGCATCACGCAGGGCCAGGATTTCGCCGCGAATCTGCGCTGCAGCACCCACGTCCACCCCCCATGTGGGTTGCGAGACGATGAGCAGCTTGGGCTTGGCGTCAATCTCGCGGCCCACGATGAACTTTTGCAAGTTACCGCCAGACAACGACTTGGCGGGCGCATTCGGCCCACCCGCCTTCACGCCAAAGCGCTTGATGATGTCGGCCGCATGCGCTTCCAGCTTGGCGATGCTGAGCCAGCCGCCCTTGCCCACGGCGTCATCGCGCGTGAGCAGCATGTTGTGCGCCAGCCCCATGGTGGGCACGGCACCACGGCCCAGGCGTTCCTCGGGCACAAAGTGCAGACCCAGTGCACGGCGCTGCTTGGGGTTCAGGCGGCCCGCAGCCTTGCCAGCCACCTGGATCATGTCGGCCTCAGCGCGGGTGTCCTCACCCGACAGCGCGTACAGCAGCTCCTGCTGGCCGTTGCCGGACACACCGGCAATACCGACCACCTCGCCGGCACGCACTTCAAACTGCATGTCGATCAGGTCCACGCCAAACTGGTCCTGCTTTCTGAGCGTCAGACCGTTGACCTTGAGCACGGTGTCACCCGTCTTCACATCGCGGTACTGCAGCGCAGGTGGCTCGGCACCAATCATCAGGCGCGACAGCGACGCGTTCGACTCTTCCCTGGGGTTGCAGTAACCCGTCACCTTGCCGCCACGCAGCACCGTGCAGGCCGTGCACAGCTCACGGATTTCGTGCAGCTTGTGGCTGATGTAGATGATGGAGCAGCCTTCGGATGCCAGTTTTTTCAGCACCACAAACAGCTTTTCCACGGCCTGAGGCGTGAGCACCGAGGTGGGCTCGTCCAGAATCAGCACCTTGGGGTCAGTCAGCAGGGCACGGATGATTTCCACGCGCTGCATCTCCCCCACGGACAGGGTGTGCACCGGACGCGTGGGGTCGATGTCCATGCCGTACTCGGAGCCCTTTTCCTCGATGCGGCGTGTCACCTCGGCCAGCGACATGCTCTTGTCCAGCCCCAGCCAGACGTTTTCTGCCACGGTCAGCGTGTCAAACAGGCTGAAGTGCTGGAACACCATGGCAATGCCCAGGTGGCGCGCTTCCTGCGGGTTGCGGATGTGCACGGGCTTGCCATTGAACAGCACCTGGCCTTCATCGGGCTTGACGGTGCCGTAGATGATCTTCATCAGCGTGGACTTGCCAGCACCGTTTTCGCCCAGCAGGGCATGCACCTCGCCTGGCTGCACGGTCAGCGACACCTTGTCGTTGGCCACGACGGCGGGATACCGCTTGGTAATGCCCACCAGCTGCAAACGCGGTGGCGCTTCACCGGGCGTGGGGGTTGGTTGAGGGGTGTTCATGCGCGAGATTTTCTCAATTCAATCAAAGTTTGGATGCAAAACCTGCGTTTCCGCAGATTTCACGAGCGCCTGAAGCTACAGTTTTCATAGCTTCATAGCGATATGTCTCACCGCATCACGCAACCAGGTTGCGGCACTCGAATGGTGCGTACGGTCATGCCACAGCTGGTAGTAACGCATCTGTGGCAAAGGTACAGGGGGCTCCAGAATCGCCAGCGGCAGCTGTGCGGCATAGCGCTCGCAAAACTGGCGGCCCGTGGTCAGCACTAGCAAACTCGAGGCCACCATCTGCGGCATCAGGCCGAAATGGGCACAGCGCACCGCAATATGGCGACGCAGCCCCTGGGCGCTGAGTGCCTCATCAATCACGCCCTTGGCACCGGGGTGCGTGGGCATGGGGGCAATGTGTTCGGCCTGCAGCCAGTCCTCAGCCGTCCAGCCCCGGCGCACGGCGGGGTGGTTCTGGCTGACCAGGCACACGGTGTCATCAGCAAACAGCTGGGCCATGCGCAGCTCGGCAGGAGGCTGGGGCCAGTTGCCAATCACCACATCCACTTCGCCCTGTGCCAGCTGGCCGCTGTAGTCCACGTCATGGCTGAGCGCCATGATTTCCACGGCACACAGCGGCGCATGCTTTTTCAGATAGGCCACCAGCTTGGGCAGAAACAGCGGGTCCAGATAGTCACTGGCCGCAATGCGGAAGGTGCGTTCGGCACTGCGCGGATCAAAGGCACGCGCTTCGGTAAACAGGTTTTCAGCCGCGCGCAGGATGTCGGCCGAGGGCTCGAGCATGCGCAGCGCAGCATCCGTGGGCTGCATGCCGCCGCCCGATCGCACCAGAATCGGGTCGCCCGAGAGTTCACGCAGGCGCTTGAGCGCCGTAGAAACCGCGGGCTGGTGCATGCCCAGACGCACTGCTGCACGCGATACGCTGCGCTCGGCAATCACCGTGTGCAGCACGCGTATCAGGTGCAGATCGATTTTTTCGAAAGGCGTGGTTTCTCGCATGAAAGAAATAAGGGTCGCAATTGCGACCCAGTATGCCAAGGCAACATGTCCTCAAGGGCAGGGATTGTTCGGAGATCAATGCTGCTGCACGGCTTCCCCGGTCAGGGCTGCTTCGTCCAGCTTGGCCTGCCAGTACGCCAGACGGG
>JAEZZU010000115.1 GCA_023418355.1 Pseudomonadota bacterium
TCGCAAGGGACTTGGGGTACGATCGCCGCTGTCCGTGTACCGTGAGTTGTTAATCAACTCACCCCAACACTCCACCCTCGTTCATTAAACCTAGGGGTGTTGCACTTGGGTCTTGAATCCGCCACTCAATTTTGACATTTTGCTCCATCGCTGAAAATCGGTTTATTCCATCCATAAACGGATTTTCAATATGCATGAAAACCGCCATTCCATAGAAACATCAGAAAGCAGCAAGCGCACGTTCCTGCAGGAGCTGCTGGCACTGGCGACAGGCTTTGGCCTGGCCAGTACGGCGCAGGCGTCTCCTGCGGGCGAGGGCTTTCAGCCCACACGCCGCCCCGGCATGGAAGGCAAGCGCTTTGGCATGCTGGTGGACATGCGCAAGTGCATCGGCTGCCAGGCCTGCACGGTGAGCTGCTCGGTGGAGAACCAGCCCCCCATTGGCCAGTTCCGCACCACGGTGCTGCAATACGAAGTCAATCAGGGCGATGGCAGCGCGCCCGCCATGGTCAGCCTGCCGCGCCTGTGCAACCACTGCGAGAACCCGCCTTGTGTGCCGGTGTGCCCGGTGCAGGCCACCTTCCAGCGCACCGACGGCATTGTGCTGGTGGACAACGAGCGCTGCGTGGGCTGCGGCTACTGCGTGCAGGCCTGCCCCTACGACGCACGCTTTATCAACCACGAAACGCAGACGGCCGACAAGTGCACCTTCTGTGAACACCGTCTGGAAGCCGGTCTGTTGCCCGCCTGCGTGGAAAGCTGCGTGGGCGGAGCGCGGGTGATTGGCGATCTGAACGACCCCAGCAGCCAGATCAACCAGCGCATGGTGGCGGACAAGGACGAGATCAAGGTGCTCAAGCCTGGCATGAACACCGAGCCACGGGTGTTCTACATCGGCCTGCCCGATGCGTTTGTGAACGGTGTGGATGGCCAGGCCAGCGTGCGCCTGCTGTCGGACCACTGAAATTCTCCCGGAGGCTTTTATGCAGATCATTGAACTCTTGACCCCGCACTACGAAGCGGCGTGGTTGCCCTGGGCAGTGCAGTACTTCTTTCTGGTGGGTGTAGCAACGGGCGCTGCGCTGCTGCTGAGTGCCTGCGTGTACGCCCCTGCAGGCAGTGCGCTCCAGCGTGTGCTGCCGGTGGCCGTGCTGACGCTGGCCGTGAGCATCATTGCCGCCCCCGTGTCACTGCTGGCGGACCTGCACCAGCCCGCACGCTTCTGGCACTTTTACGCGCACTTCACACCATGGTCGTGGATGTCGGTGGGCGCGCTGCTGCTGCCGGTGTTTGTGGGCCTGTCGGTGCTGATGTGCCTGCTGTGGTGGCTGGGCCAGCAGCGCTGGATGCGCTGGCTGGCACCGCTGCTGGTGCTCTCGGCCCTGTCGATCACGACCTACACCGGCGCGGAAATGATGGTGGTGCGCTCCCGCCCCTTGTGGCACACGCTGTGGGTGCCCGTGAATCTGGCGCTGACCGGCTGGCTGGCGACGGTGGGTGTGGCACTGGTGATGGGCCGTTTTCTGCCTGCACCCCTGCGCCCCGACACCCGTGCGCTGCATGCCCTGCGCCGCCTGGGGCTGGGTGTGGCGGCGCTGCTGGTGCTGGTGGCACTGGCTTGGGCAGCCAGCGGCCTGCTGGGCATGAGCCCTTCGTTTGACGAAGCCATGCGCCTGGCACGGGACTTCCCGGTCTGGCGTCTCTCCATGGTGGGCTCGGCCGTGTTCGGTGCCATCGTGGTGGGTGCCTTGCTGCGCGGCAAGCACCGACTGGAGGCCAAGGGCTTCACATGCATTCTGGGGCTGGGGCTGGCTGCTGCTGCCTGGGCCTTCCGCTGGGCCCTGTTCATGGGCGTGCAGGGCGTGCCCAAGTTTGGCGCGGGCCTGTACCTGTACCACATGCCTTTGGGCGGCGATGGCTTGATGGGCATGCTGGGTGTGGCGGGACTGTGCGTGGCGCTGGTTGCCATAGTGACCTGGGCGCTGGAGCTGTTCCCGGCACGGGGTAGCGCAACTGCCGCCTGAATATCTATAAAAAAATCGCCTCTAACGCAATATTGACGGGCGCTTGCAGCTATCAAAACAGATGCTGGTGCCTGCCCTGAAAGGGCCATCATGACTGACAAGAAACTCTCCCCCGAACCATCCCAGAATGCCGATGTGGCGCGCCGCCGCCTGCTGCTGCGCGGCGGTGCCGTGGCCGGTGGTCTGGCGGCATTTGCCGCAGGCTACGGCCAGACCGTGGCACGCGGAGCCAAGGGGCTGATCGACGGCACCTCGGGCACACCGACTGCCAGTGCCACCCGTGGCAATTCGCTGCAACCGGAATTTCGCATTGACCCGATCACCGGTCAGCTCACCACGCAACCCGGCCAGGTGGTCAGCCCATCGAGCTGCCTGGGCTGCTGGACGCAGTGCGGCGTGCGTGTGCGCATTGATACGGCGAGCAACACCATCTTGCGCGTGGCGGGCAACCCCTACCACCCGCTGGCCACGACCAACCCCGCACCCATGGAAACGCCGGTGCGTGAAGTGTTTGCCATGCTGGGTGGCGACAACGGGCTGGAAGGGCGCGCCACCAGCTGTGCCCGTGGCTCGGCCATGATGGCGCACCAGAAGGCCGCTCACCGCGTGCTGACTCCGCTCAAGCGCGTGGGCCCGCGTGGTTCGGGCCAGTGGCAGAGCATTTCGCTGGAGCAGCTGGTCCAGGAAATCACCGAAGGTGGTGATCTGTTTGGTGAAGGTCATGTGGAAGGGCTGGCCAGCATTCGCGACCTGCAGACCCTGATTGACCCGGAGAACCCGGAATACGGCCCCAAGGCCAACCAGCTGCTGGTGACCGATGCCTCCAACGAAGGCCGCACCCCGCTGATCAACCGCTTTGCCCGCCAGGCCTTTGGTACGGTGAACGTGGCCAACCATGGTGCCTATTGCGGCCAGAGCTACCGTGTAGGTACTGGTGCAGCATTAGGTGATTTGGTCGGTATGCCCCACGGCAAGCCAGACTGGACGCATTCGCGCTTTGGCCTGTTCATTGGCACAGCACCTGCGCAGGCGGGCAACCCTTTCCAGCGCCAGGGCCGTGAACTGGCAGAAGCTCGTTCGCGCCACGAGCAGACCTACCAGTACGTGGTGGTCTCGCCCGTGTTGCCGACCTCGTCCAGCTATGCCTCGGGCGACAACAACCGCTGGCTGCCCATCAAGCCAGCGACCGATCTGGCGCTGGTCATGGGCATGATCCGCTGGATCATCGAGAACGAGCGCTATGACGCCAGCTATCTGAGCCAGCCCGGCCCGGCCGCCATGGCAGCCGCTGGCGAAGCTTCGTGGAGCAACGCCACCCACCTGCTGATTGATGACCCCAAGCACCCGCGCTATGGCCAGTTCCTGCGCGGTGCGGACCTGGGCTGGCCCATGCCTGCGCCCGTGGATGAAAAAACACCGGCCGAAGATGTCTTTGTGGTGCAGCTGCCAGACGGCACACTGGCCCCGCACACCAGCGCACAGCCAGCCAACCTGTGGGTGCAGGGCCTGCCGGTGAAGGTGCAGGTGCCTGCACAGGGCGATGCACCAGCGACGGAGGTGGAACTGCCCGTGAGCACTTCCATGACCAAGCTGCGCCAAGCCGCCGAGGAAATGACACTGCAGGAATATGCCGACATCTGCGGCGTGCCTGTGGCAGAGATCGAGGCGCTGGCGCGCGAGTTCACCAGCCATGGCAAGCAGGCCGTGGCTAACTCGCACGGCGGCACCATGAGCGGTTCGGGCTTTTACACCGCCTACGCGATTGCCATGCTCAACAACCTGATTGGCAATCTGAACGTCAAGGGTGGCTGGGTCATGGATGCCGGCCCGTTCGGTCCCTTCGGCCCCGGCCCGCGCTACAACTTTGCGCAGTTCCCGGGTGCGGCCAAGGCCAGCGGCGTGGCCCTGTCGCGCACCCGCTTCCCCTACGAAAAGACCAGCGAGTTCAAGCGCAAGAAGGAAGCCGGCCAGAACCCTTACCCGGCCAAGGCACCCTGGTACCCCGCACCGGGCGGCATGAGCAGCGAGATGCTGGCCGCCGGTCTGCTGGGCTACCCGTACCCCGTGAAGGCGTGGATCAACCACATGAGCAACCCCGTGTATGCGATTTGCGGGTTTGAAAACACGCTGGTGGATGCCATCAAGGACCCGAAGAAGCTGCCGCTGTTTGTCTCGGTCGATCCGTTCATCAATGAGACCTCGGCACTGGCCGACTACATCGTGCCCGATACCGTGACTTATGAGAGCTGGGGCATTGGCGCGCCCTGGGCCGATGTGGTGGCCAAGACCAGCACGGTGCGCTGGCCCACGGTGGAGGCCGCCACAGCCAAGACCGCCGATGGCCGTCCTGTGAGCTTTGAAACCTTCGTCTTTGCGCTGGCCAAACAGCTGCAGCTGCCCGGCTTTGGCAAGAACGCCATGTCCACCAAGGATGGCGAACTGCTCGACCTGGAATCGCCCGAAGACTTCTATCTGCGCGGCATGTGCAACATTGCCTACCAGGCAGGCAAGCCCGTGGGCGAAGCCTCGGACGACGATATTGCCCTCACTGGCCTGACACGCTGGATACCCGAGCTGGAAAAACGCCTCAAGCCCGAGGAAGTGCGGCGTGTGGCCATGGTGATGACGCGTGGTGGTCGCTTTGACCGTGTGGAAGATGCGTGGAAGGGAGAGCACCTGAAGCAGGCGCACAAGTTCCCGGTGCAGCTGTGGCACGAAGGTCTGACCAAGATGCGCCACTCCATGACGGGCGAGCGCTACAGCGGCTGCCCCACCTGGTACCCCACACGCTTTGCCGATGGCTCCAGCATGCGCGAGCACTTCCCCGAGAAGGACTGGCCGCTGACCATGAGCTCATACAAGTCCAACCTGATGAGCTCCATGTCCATTGCCGCGCCGCGCCTGCGCCAGGTACACCCGCACAACCCCATCAGCCTGAATGCGGAAGACGCCGCCCAGCTGGGCATTGCCAATGGCGACCGCATCGAGGTCAGCACACCCGGCGCGAAGATTCAGGGCGTGGCGCTGGTGCGCAGCGGCATTGCCAGGGGCGCGCTTGCCATCGAATACGGCTACGGCCACACCCAGCTGGGCACGGTGGCGCACAGCATTGATGGCAAGCCCACCCATGCCAACCCGCAGCATGGCAATGGCGTGAACCTGAACCGTCTGGGCTTTGCCGACCCTACACGCCCCGCCAGGGACAATGTGTGGATCGACTGGGTGTCTGGCGCCGTGGTGCGTCAGGGCCTGCCGGTCAAGGTGCGCAAACTTTCCTGAAAGTTTCATGTATGGCCCGGCAACGGGTATTGCCCACCGCATGCGGTGGGCTTTTTTGCGCTGGGGCGCTTTCATAATCGCTCAGTGAAACAGGCCTGGCCATCAGGCATGGAAGGTGTGGAGCAAGGTATGCGTGCATTGATTGTGGAAGACAACGCCCTGGTGGCCTCAGGCATCAAGGCTGGGCTGGAGCTGCATGGCCTGAGCTGTGATGT
>JAEZZU010000144.1 GCA_023418355.1 Pseudomonadota bacterium
CAATGTGCGCTGAATGCCACACAGGGCATATCTTCTTTTTCTGTGAGCCACTTAACTGTGCTGCGTGCAGCCATTGAACCAACATGACACAAGCTCCCAACTCCACGCCTGCTGCCAATTTGACGCCTCGCCTGACTTCCCTGTCCCACGGCGGCGGTTGCGGCTGCAAGATTGCCCCCGGCGTTCTGGCCAAGCTGATTGGCCAGAGCACCCTGCCCAAGCAGTTTTTTGCTGACTTGCTGGTGGGCACGGAAACGGCCGACGACGCCGCCGTGTACCGCATCAACGATGAGCAGGCCATTGTCGCCACGACCGACTTTTTCATGCCCATCGTGGACAACCCTCGCGACTTTGGCCGCATTGCTGCCACCAACGCCCTGTCGGACATCTACGCCATGGGCGGCACGCCGCTGATGGCGCTGGCCATTGTGGGCATGCCTATCAATGTGCTGCCCCACGAAACCATTGCAGAAATTCTGGATGGCGGTGCTTCCATCTGCCAGGAGGCAGGCATTCCGCTGGCCGGCGGCCACTCCATCGACTCCGTTGAGCCCATCTACGGTCTGGTGGGCATTGGCATCGTCAACCCCAAGCAGCTCAAGCGCAATGCCGATGCCAAGGCGGGCGACGTGCTGGTGCTGGGCAAGCCGCTGGGCGTGGGCATCTACTCCGCCGCACTGAAGAAGAACCTGCTGGACAATGCTGGCTACGCCGCCATGGTGGCAGCCACCACCAAGCTCAACCGCCCCGGTGCAGACCTGTCCAAGCTTGACGGCGTGCATGCGCTGACCGACGTCACCGGCTTTGGCCTGCTGGGCCACAGCTTGGAGCTGGCACGCGGTGCCAAGCTGACTGCACACATTGACCTGAACGCCCTGCCCATCCTACCCGGCGTGATGGAGCTGGCTGAGCAAGGCATCTTCACCGGCGCTTCGGGCCGCAACTGGACGTCCTACGGCGAAGCCATCCGCCTGCCCGCGCACATCACCGATGCCCAGCGCGCGCTGCTGACCGACCCACAGACCTCCGGCGGCCTGCTGGTGTCCTGCACCCCAGAAACCGTGGATGAAGTGCTGCGCACTTTCCAGCAGCACGGCTTTGCCGAAGCCTGCGTGGTTGGTCGCATGGAAGCTGGCGAACCCGAAGTGCGCGTGGCCTGAGCGGCTTGCGCACACCCCACAAAAAACGCCCGGTGCGCAAACACCGGGCGTTTTTTCTTACATGGCTTGCGCATCCGCACCGGCATATGGAGACAGCCGCTGCGCACACAGTACAAAGCTCCTCATCACAAGCTGTTGAAAGGAGTTCTCCATGCTGAAATTGAATGCCAAGCTGCTCGCACTGCTGGCCTGTGCTTCGCTGGCTCCGCATGCTTTCGCGCAGGGCAATACCGGAGCCATTCCCGCTTTCGCCACACAAGGTGCGCTGTCATACAGCTGTGGCGGTATTGGAGAAACCCAGTCCAGCGCCATGACGCAGGCACAGAGCCAGTTTCCCCTGTCCTTGCTGTTTGTGGCCAAGGGTGGCGCGTATCTGGCCAATGTGAATGTAAGCGTCACCAATACCCAGAACGCCACCGAGCAGTTCAATGCCGGTGGCCCCATCTGCCTGCTCAAGCTGCCCGCAGGCAACTACACCGTGAGCGCCACGGCACCGAATGGCAATACCCAGACCAAGACCGTGACGGTAGACAGCACCAGCAAGACGCTGGAGTTTGTGTATTGAAGTCATGCAAGCTGCTCAACGCAGCAAGTGGGTATGAAAAAGGGTTGTGCCAAGCACAACCCTTCAAAAACCGCGCTAAGGCTTATGCAGCAAGCGCAAGCAGCTATCAAAAGCGCAATTACTTCGCCTGCAGCTGCTCCAGCGTGGGGTAGTCGTTATAGCCCGTAGCATCAGGGCTGTAGATGGTCGCGGCATTCAGCGCATTCCATGCCGCACCCCTGGCAATGCGCTCGGGCAAATCAGGGTTCGCGATAAAGGCACGGCCAAAGGCTACGGCATCCGCCGCGCCGCTGGTGACCACGGCCTGCGCCTGCTCCGCGGTAAAGCTGTCATTGGCAATGAACACGCCCTTGAACACCTTGCGCATGTGCTGGCCGATAGGCAGCACGCCGTCTTTCAGCTCTTCGCGCGAGAAGATAAAGCCCAGCTTGCGCGCCTGCAGCTGCTCCGCCACATAGGTAAACAGCGCCACAGGGTCGCTGTCGCTCATGCTGTGCGTATTGCTCATGGGGTTCAGGTGTACACCAATGCGCTCGGCAGGCCACTCCTGGAGCAGTGCATCCACCGTCTCCAGCAGAAAACGCGCACGGTTTTCGATGCTGCCACCGTACTGGTCGGTGCGCTGGTTGCTGCCGTCGTGCAGGAACTGGTCAAACAGATAGCCATTGGCGGCATGCACTTCGATGAAGTCAAAACCGGCCTCCTTGGCATTGCGTGCGGCCTGCACAAAGTCCTGCACGATGCCGGCAATCTCTGCAGTTTCCAGCGCACGGGGCACGGGATACGGGCGCTTGGGGCGCAGCACGCTGACATGACCCTCCGCAGCCATCGCGCTGGGTGCCACAGGCAGCTGGCCATCGAGCAGCTCGGGGTCAGAAATACGGCCCACGTGCCACAGCTGCACAGCGATATGACCACCCGCTGCATGCACGGCCTCGTTCACACGCTTCCAGCCCGCCACCTGCTGTGCCGACCAGATGCCAGGGGTGTCGGGGTAGCCCACGCCCATGGGGCAGACCGAGGTAGCTTCCGTAAAGATCAGACCCGCCGAGGCACGCTGGCGGTAATGCTCTACCTGTAGGTCACCCACACTGCGCTGGTCAAAGGCGCGCATGCGGGTCAAGGGAGACATGAAGATACGGTTGGGCAGCTGCACGCTACCGATTTGCAAAGGGGTATGTAACTGCGACATCGCTTTCTTTCTTTTTGCCAGCAGCACCTGCAAAGGCACCTGACATTTTCACAACAGGCTTGCTAGATGCAGCCAGCCGCAGGAAATACAAGAGCGGGCACTATCAAAAAGATCGCAAAGCCTCAGAGGGGCGGCGACCCTATGCCCCCAACGCACCGCGCCCCTGGATCAGATCTTCCACCAGCCCACCATGCCCAGCGCAGACAGCGCCCACATCAGCATCAGCGCATGACGCTGCCAGTGCACGCGCTGGCGCAACCATACGAAATAGGCCACGGCCGATACCCCGGCAATCGCCAGCGCCATCAGCGGCAGACTGGTCATCAGGGCGCTGGCCCGCGCACCTTCGGCCAGCGGCACATGCATGGTGGCCAGCAGCGCCAGCGGCAGACAGCCTGTGATGGTGAGCGTAAATGCGGCCAGGGCATAGGACCAGCCATAGCTCAGGCCCAGAAACGACTGAAATGCGGGGGGAGTTGGCTTGGACATAGGCAAAACAGAGCAACAAGGAAAGGGGCCGGATTGTAGAACCCATGTCACACCAGTGATGGCAGCAGGCTCTTGGAGCCAGCACAGACAACATGCCTGCCGCCCTTACGTCCGGAAGCAGCGCCGCAGGCCGCCGCACTGCGCCAGGCTGCGTCCTCCAGAACGCTGGCGCGCGATGCCTGCACACCATTTGGCATCAAATTAGCTGCCAACGCTTATGTAGCCAGCGCTTGCAGCTATGAAAATTAAATAATGCATGCAGCTTCAAAAAATACATATTTCAAAAAGATGATTTCTGCAATGAAGCTTTTAAACATTCATATTTGGATCATTCAGTTTTTTCTGTAAAAACATCAAACAAAAAAAGCACAACTGTGCTAATTAACTACGCACGCATTCAGATTTATCCCGCAACAACACCAGAAGTCTCACTACATAAAGGGGTATTTGTCATGCAATAGACACAATCACTTCATCACAATTAAAAACAGCATCTATTACTCAACCCATGCAGCAAGCACGGCATACCGCGTGGTTATTGCATTCACCCATCAAAATTATTTTCCTTTCATAGAGAAACACAAAAAACCCGCAAATTTCTGCCTATCTGACTCATTTTTGCAGTGCTGAAAAATCAGCTTTTCTAACAAACAGTCTTTCTGCAACTGAGGGATTCCGTGAAATCGTACGCAAGGTTTTATCCAAAGATCTGGGAATTACTCCAGCAAGCTCCCAACTTTTCCTCCCGCGAAGAAGCTGCTCTGTGGCTGCGTGATGTCTGGCATGACATTCACCTGTCTGCAGGAGCCAGTACCCGTCGGCTGCGCCTGCTGAAAACCGCACGCATCTGCGCAGAACAGGGCTGGAAAAACATCGATGAAGACGTCTGCTACCTCGACAGCCCGGACAACCCACCCATCCGCCTGTACCTGCACAAGGACGGGGGCATGGTCTTCCAGCAGCTGCAGCCCGGTCAAAATCAGATCCTGTTTGCCAAACCCGGCAAGCGTGTGCTGTCCACCACGGCCTAGCTTGCGCTGCGCACCACATCGCGTATGGATCAGCGTTCGTACCTGCACAACCAGTGGCTCAGTGCCTGGGCCGCGCTGAATTTGCAGCCCCCTGCAGGCCTGTACGAGCAACTGCTGTGCGCCTATGCGCAACCGCAGCGCCACTACCACACACTGCAGCACCTGAGCGAGTGCCTGTCATGGCTGGACAAAGTGCTGCACACTGCCAAACGTCCCGGTGAAGTGGCCATCGCCCTGTGGTTTCATGACGCCATCTATGACGTGCGCGGCGGCAGCAATGAACAGCAAAGCGCCAACTGGGCCATGCGTGCACTGCAAGCGGCTGGAACCACGGCTGAAGTGCAGCAGCGCGTGCTGGCACTCATTCTTGCTACGCAGCACCATGCCGAGCCTGCAGCAGGAGATGCGCAGCTGCTTGTGGATATCGACCTGGCCATTCTGGGCGCCAGCCCAGCGCGCTTTGCGCAGTACACGCAGCAGATCCAGCAGGAATATGCATGGGTGCCCGAAACGCTGTTTCAGAACAGGCGACTCGCCGTGCTGCAGGGCTTTGTGCAGCGCCCCCGCATCTACAGCACCCCGTACTTCCACGACCTGCTGGAAGCCCAGGCGCGTCTCAACCTGAGCGCGGCCATCCAGTCACTGGCACCGACTCCTTAGGGCTTGCGCCACGGCAAACCCCGCGCATACCTCTGCCCCCACTACGGCAGGTCATCCCGGTCCCACGCCACATCTGGCCGCACCCCTCTATGCACCACGTATACATATTGCGTCGCTGCGTGCGGACAGCCCCTGTCTTTCCAGTATGCAGAAAGGGCTCATTTCTTGTCTTGGACAAACCGTTTCATAAGAAAAATTAGAATTAGCTAATACATAGAAAATTTATATTTTTTGGTACACCGTTAGAGAAATATATACATTAATTGATATTTAAAGAAATATTCAATTCATGGCTATAGGGTTAGCAGGCGTTATTTAATCCATGAATGAATTTAACCCTTATTTGCTCATTGCCCCATCTGTCATGGGAGCACTGGGTGTCGCACTGCTGATTGCCTGGAATTACGATCGCCGCCAGCTTTCACTGTGCTGGATGGCACTGGCCATTTTGCTCACCAGCGCCACGCTCACCATCCAGAGTGTGCTGCCGCCAGAACTGATCACTGCGTACGCCATTTACACCACCGTGCTCTACATGGCCGGTGCATGGCTGTGCAGCTGCAGTATTGCTCACAAATTTGGGGTATCACCGCTCCCACGTGCAGCGGCTGTGATCGCATTGCTGACCCTGTGCGCGATCTACTACTTCAGCCGTGTGCAGGAAGATCTAGCCATTCGCGCCTATCTGCTCAGTATTGGTCTTGGCACGCTGCATATATTGCCGGTATTCAATGTGATACGGCATAAACCGGTGAATGACACACTGCACACCTGCCTGTACTGGACGTATCTGATATTTTGCATTTACACCGTCTGTCGGCCTATTACGCTGCTGATTTTCCAGCAGCTGAGCATTCACGAACTGGTGAAATCCGTGTATTGGTTTGTCACTCTGCTGGGCTCCATTTTGTTCAGCGTGGTATTTGCATTTCTTCTGCTGGGTACGGCCATCCGATCCACCTTGTCCAAACTCAGCACCGAGCGCAACCTCGACCCCCTGACCCAGCTGCTCAACCGCCGGGCCATGCATGAGGCACTGCAGACCAAGTTCGACATCGACACCCCCATGACGCTGGTGGTGGCCGACATTGATCACTTCAAGCAGATCAACGACACCCTGGGGCACGACTTTGGTGACCACATTCTCAAAGCCGTTGCGCTGCGGCTGCTGCAGCACACCCGCAGCTCAGATCTAGTTGTGCGCTTTGGGGGGGAGGAATTTGTGCTGCTGCTGCCCTACACCGACACCATGATTGCCCAGGGCATTGCCGAGCGAATTCAGTTGCAGCTGGCCGATATCCCCTTGCCCAGCCCTGCGCTGCCCAGACTCAGCATGAGTTTTGGTATTGCCCACTTGCAGCGGCTGGATAGCTTTCAGGCTGCCTTCCGCCTTGCCGATGCACAGCTCTACGAAGCCAAGCAAACTGGCCGTGCGCGCATCTGTGTGGCGGAAGCCGCCTGATCAACGGCGCCACGTACTGCATGGCGGCCAGGCTACCCACTACAAAATACGCATCAAAACCGCATCTAGCGCTTATGTATCAAGCGCTGGGCGCTATCAGATCAGGAATCGGCTGCAGCGGCCTCAGATACACATAGCGGCAGATGCTGCCAACGCTGCCAGCCCGGCAACGCATCACTGCGACAGCGCCATCGCCTGCTCATGCAGCGCCTGCGTACTGTTCATGGCGCTGACAACACGGTTGCGGCCACTGCGCGATGCCTGCAGATAAATCCCAATCTAGCGCCTCAAGCGCTCCATGGCCACAGCTAAAGAGCTATCTGCAGTAAGTCCAGCCTGCAAACTATCGGTCACCATATGCGCACTGGTCTTGACCGCATGCTTACTGGTCGAGGCCTTAATCACCCGCCCCACACAATACAAAGTATCTTCATAGCCCTGTGTTTGAAGCCGCTGTAAATTCACAGAATCAAATCCCAGCAAAGCTTTGGCCTCATTGCCATCGGGTGTGATAGGCCTCTGTGGACGAATCTCAAGCACCGTCGTATCCGGAAAATCGTGGCGGCTCCAGAGAGCACCATCGCTCAGATGCGTCACGATCACCAGCTTGCAACCAGCCTGAATCAAAGGCGTAATTGGCGTATTGCCCTGTGAGCGCAGCGTTCCCCCCAAACCGCCATCTGCATACCGTTGCTGTCCAAGCGCACGCGCCTGATACAGCAATGGCAATGCCGCTGATGCCAGCAGCGCTTCGCTACGTTCAGCCGGTGGCAAAGACTGCACATGCAAAAAGCTGGACGGTCTGGTATCAAACAACCCCGTAGCCTCTGCCGCCATCCAGGTCAACGCATCGCGCAGTCCACCAGCACTTTCGTACACAGACACATACAGTGGAATGCCTCGCATCAGGCCCTCCATGTCCAAGTACTCATGCATCAAGGCTTTGAGCGGAGCATCAGACAGCAGCCCTTCGCTGGACTCACCGGCTCCCGCCGGCAACAGCCCCAGGTAGGCAGCTGCTTTCAGGAAGCCATTCATGCTGGGAGTCACTGCCCCACCCAAACTCAATCCTGCCGCGCTCAGCAAGGTGAGATAAGACGGCAATTTCAGCTTCAGTGGTGAACTGTTCGCCAGCGTCTGCCACAACCGCTCCAGACGCTCAACACCTTCTTTCAAGCTTGGTGCACAGGCCAGCACACCGCCATTGAGCGCACCAATACTGGCGCCTGCGATCAAGTCCACATTCGCGCCCAGTTCCAGCAACGCCTTGAGCACGCCCACCTGATAGGCCCCTTTGGCACCGCCACCTGACAGCACCAGCCCCGTACGCATAGATGGATGGGTTTCAAGCATAGGCCACCACCTTTGACTGCGCAGAGAACACTTCCTGCACCAATGCATGGGCCACGCGCCGTGCGTGCGCAACCAGAGGCACATGCAAATTCACCAGTTGGCGTTGCGCTGCACTCTGCACAAATGGAGCCAGCTCATGGTCCAAACCATCAGCTAGATAATCCACGGCCTGCCATAAATCCTCGGCATCCGCACTGGATGACTGATTGGGCACGCTCAGCCACACCCGCACCGTCGGTATCGGTGTATGCAAGCTAACACCTACGTCCTCTGCCAGTTGCTCCGTGGCTTTATCCACAACCAACTGCATGAATTCATCACACTGTCGCGGGTTGCTTTCGCGGTAATTGCGGCAGTAATCACCAAAAGCCCCCCAGCGCAGCTCCTCCAGCGACGCATAGCAGCGTGCAGCCGGTGACAGCACACTCAATCGCCCAGAACCCCATTTGCTGAATGTGGCATCCAGATTGAGCTGGGCTTTTTGTACAAAGTCGATGCGCTGCAACTCCTGCGTCAAGTTGCTCATACGCACATCCAGACGCTGCGACAGTTGCTCCAGTTGCTCACGCGTATCTGCGCTGTAGTGCGCCAATTCCGCCACATTGCGCATCAAGCCCGTCACCCGGTCGTTGACCTGTGCAATCGCCCAATTGCTGTGTGCCACAGACTCACTCAACTCGCCAAGCCAGCGCAGAGCCCCCTCTACACCGTCAATCAAACTGGCGTTGATCTCAGCCTGCCGCATAGCCACCTTCCCGGTAAAGCCATCGGACATGCGTGCAAAAAATTTTGTTCGGGTGCGCTGCACACGCACATGGTCACGCGCCACATCAATGCCATTGGCAAAATCCACCAACCATTTTTCAGGCAGACAGCTCAGTGTCTTGCACACTGAGGAATCGCGTGTAATGGGCTGCAAATCTGTACTCATGCAATCACCTCACCCTTAATAATAAAAATTTCTTTTTCTGAAAAAAGATTTTCAACACAGTCACTTAGAGTTGAACAATCTATTTCTAAATTTCTTACTACATTGAGCAGATCCGTCAACATCAAAAGTACATTTTCTTTTTCTTCTCGTTGAAGACTTTGACGTTGAACCCCATGAATAAAATCACCTCGAATATGTGAAAGCTTCTCCCTAAAAATAGAGAAAAACTCATTAACTCCGGATTGCAGCTGAGGATAAACCTCTTTATCCAAAGTACTTTGTGCCGCTTCGAATAATTTATTTATTGATTTATTTACATTATTTTCAATGAAATTTAAATCAACTTCAAAATATTCTTCTTCTGTCAAATAAGACTCCCACCCCCAATCATCAGTATCAAACCAACTACAGAAAGTTCCCCACATACTATCTTTTCGTCTGCGACGTGAAACTTGACGAGTTTTAGATTTAACAGTTTGATCAAACAATATTTGAACTGATTCATCTAATCTAATTAAACTTAAATCTGGAAAATTAATCTTAACATCAAAATCATTCAAGTTTTCTTGAATAGATTTTTCAATCTCCATTATTTTTGTTTTTTTTGTTTTTTCCAATGCAGAAGAAAAGTCAATGACTCCATTTTCTATGCATTCTCCAATTTCACTCACATATTTTTCAAATAAATAGTTAATTACAGACTCAACCTTACCCTTAAATTCATCAGCCTTTTCACGACTATCAAAACCAATAACCCCATCAACCGCCTTAGCCAAATAATCATTCATTTTTTCTGGTTTATCATCTTTTTTCCAAGAAAAATTAAACCAACTATTACTTTCACCCTCTAATTTGTCTTTTTTTTTGCTTTGTCTTTTTTTCGCTCTTTCTGTTTTTTCATTATTTTTATTTTTTAAACTGGCATTCTCTATCTCGCGACCTTTTTTCAGAAAATCGGTCAAACTACTTAAAATTTCTGCTTTAATATTTTCAGATGAAGCTTCAACTTTATTCGTCACGCTTCTCAAAGAAGTGTCCAAAGCATCATTAATACTATATTCAACAGAATTAATACTCTCAATATTTCTATGTAAAGAGTCAATGTTATTCTTCAGATTTTCAGCAGTAGTTTTCAAAGACCCTATATTAATCTTTAAAAAATCATTTACATCTTTAATAAAAAAATTCAATTTAGCAACTGCTGATCGCAGCGCTTCAAGCGCCGCATTCTGGTGCGCACGGACAATCACATCATCCAGAGGCATTTCAAACCCAGATTCTTTCCAAAGATCATCTGCTGCCAACTTTACTTCTTCGGAATCATCGATTTTTTGCTCCCAACGTCGTCCAATTGCCTCTGCACCAAAGTCAGCTACCCATGCCTCATCGACATTCAGTTTTCCATAGCGCTCCATCTCATTACGAGCACGGCTAGCAAGGTATCCCTGATTCGCAGACACCGGGAACACATTGTCCGCAGACAAAATACCCCGCATCAGGGTCTGCGATACATACTGCTTAACCTCATCCGGTCCATCGCTATTGCGGTTGCGTTGGTCAAACTTGTTCACCAAGGCATACATGCGATCCTGCGCGGTATCAGCCACAGCCAGCAAATTGCTGCGCACATCATTGTCCGCATCTGATTTCAGCTGCGTGTAGTCCAGCACTGCCAGCACCGCAGAAGCCTTTTTCAGCTGATCCTTGAGCATATGGCGCAAGTGCGTTTGCCCCGCTTCATTCGGGCCGGGGGTATCCAGCAGCGTCAGACGGCCTTGTGTCGAAGGCAGGTTTTTCAGGTGTGTGAATTCCACCTCAATCACAGGCATGGCATCGACCGTCGCATATTGTGCAAACGGGAATTCCACCTGCAGTGCAAAGCACACGCGCACCAGATCATTCAGGCGCTTCAAAAACTGGAAAATGCCTTCCTCACCCTCATAACGCTTGGCAAATGCCCTGTTCTTGCGGATTTGCTCGAGCAGCTCATTCATATCCGGCTCACTCTGCAAATCATCCAGAACTGCTGGATCTGCAACACCCAATGCCGCTTGCAAGCTGACCAACAAATCATTGAGGGGTTTGACTTTCTCAAACACCAGCTGGGGCTGGTGCACACCCGGCGTATGGCGAATCAGCGTGGGCAGCGCTGTCATGGGGCGATTGCGGTTGGGCAGAACCTCAGCACCCACAATGGCATTGATCGTGGTGGACTTGCCGGCCTTCATCGTACCAACTACGGCCAGCACCATTTCCAGGTTGGACAACTTGTGGAACTCACCATCCAGCACCTCCAGCGCCTTGGGCAAGGATTCGGCATCAAACGTAGCGCGGCTGTCACTGTCTTGAGCAGCTGCACTGATCAAGCCTTGCTCCTGTGCACGCAACAGCAGCGTTTTCAGGATTTGAATCTGCCGCTGCGCTTCTTGGCGCAAAGTGTCAATGTTTTGGTGATGCATCAATACTCCCTCTTAGTATGTATTAATTTATAGAGCATATAGAGTTTGGCAGCTGAATACAGCTTGTCCATTTGACAAGAGTCGAACCTTGCCCTCCCACACTCAAGATAAATATAGTGTTTTTTAAACACTGTTCTCTTTTTTCAGATTTCCTGATGATAGAACGAATTTACAGCACACTTGCGACATACCGTGTCGCAACACTTTTTCAATTGCTTTTTTAAATTGGTTTTTACATATGTTATATTTTGTAAATCACATAAGAAATATCAACTACATCAATCAAGAGGTCAGCCTTATAAAAAATCGCATACAAAAGCAAAATTGACCATTAAATAATCAAAGTAAATACACACTTTCAAAATAATCTAAATGCAGCCAATCCTGTTCCACGCGTCCTACTGACATTCCAGCATCATCAGAGAATGGTGGCTTACATATCTCCCTCGCCACCAGAGTTACACAAAGACAAAGCGATGCTTGATCTACCGAGCATCCGATTTCACGAGAGATATGCAATGTATGGATGTCTCCGCAGACCCCAAGACTCTTAAAATAGTTAACAAATCATCCTTCAAGGTCTATCCAACAAGCGCTGCGCGCTATCAGATCAGGAGTAGGCTGCAGCGGCCTCAGATACACATAGCGGCAGATGCTGCGCATCACTGCGACAGTGCAAGCCCCTGCTCATGCAGCGCCTGCGTACTGTTCATGGCGCTGACGATGCGGTTGCGGCCACTGCGCTTGGCCTCATACAGGTACTGGTCTGCCGTCTGCATCGCATCCTTCAAAGCCTCTGTGCTGGGCTGGTGCAGCATGGCTACGCCAATGCTCACCGTAATCCGGTGCTCACCCAGTTCCGGCAGACGCATGGCGGCAATCTCATCACACATGCGCTGCGCCAAAGCGCTTGCCTGCACGGAGTCTGCCGATTGCAGCAAGACGGCAAACTCCTCCCCACCCATGCGTGCCACCACATCCCCTGCACGGCTGCATGTCTGGAAAGCACGTGCAATTTGCTGCAGCACAGCATCCCCCACGTTGTGCCCCCAGCGGTCATTGATGCGCTTGAAGTGGTCAATATCACACAGCAGCACGGCACAAGGCATGGACCGGCGCGCTGACTGCGCTTTGGCAAACATGTGGCCGCTCAGCTCGTCAAAGCCACGGCGGTTGGCAATCTGGGTCAAAGGGTCCAGGCTGCGATCCTTTTCCAGCCGAGCCATCACATCCTGCATCACCGCACACAGCAGGCAGCCAGCTGCACACATGCAGGCCACCATCAGCAATACGTACAGAAACAGCCAGAACACCGTTTCAATGAACGCCCCCAGCTCATGCACATGGGCTTGTGGTGACAGCACAGGCAACTGCAACTGCGTGCGCACCACGTTCACCGCGATAAACGTCACATACACCCAGCGCCAGGCGTTATCAAACGGATTGCTCAGCCGCATCTGCCGCCACTGCAGCAAGGGCGGCAACAGCATAAGCATGGCCCCCATACTCAGCGCATGCACGCGCACCAGCTGGCTGGGCTGCACCTCGGCAAACCACAGCTGTACCGCCACAGTTACCAGCCCCATGCACAGCAGCCAACGCCAGCGTGTGCACACCTGAAACCTTTGCGCCAGCGCAATGGCAGCCAAGGCCGCTGCACTGAGATAGCAGCTGGCAAACGCCAGCACACGACTCCAGAACGGCTCTTTCCAGCCCATGATCTGTACCAGCATGCCGACAGCAGCCAGCACAAACGCGCCACCCTGGCTCAGCAAAGCCGCTTGCCGGCGTAGCAGTGCCCACGCAGCGACCTGCGATACGCCCAAGAGCAACAGAAAAATAGGTGCGATCAACGCGAACGTTGTGTTAGCAGAAAGCATGTAAGGGGGGGGAACGGAAACCTATGGCACTTCACGGGCTGAGTGCTTGCAGCCAGTCCAGATGCGATCTGTGCCAGAAGCTAAAGACTTGCTGCCTGGTTGCACTGGGAACGTGCAGCGCCCCCATGCATCAAGCAACGCATCTGGCACAGATGTAATTTGATGTAAGCATTAGACACCATTTGTAATCATAGTGTGCACCAACGTATCCGACTATCTGGTGTGCCAGTCAAGCGCCAGCAGCTATCAAAACTACAAACCCTGCGCAGCCTTCCACGCTTTCAGCTGACTGGGCCGCAGGCCATAGTGGCTGGCGTTCCGGCCTGAGCAGTTCAGCCAACGATGCGACACCTGCACGTTTTGTGCATCCGCACCGGGCTGCTGCGCCACGGCAGGCATTGGCGTGCCAGCTTACATCATCAATTTATATATATTTCTATACCAAATCGAATCCAAACTCTTATGAATTTGTATAGAAAAACTCTGAAATACAAGAAATTCAGTTGACCACTGATTTGCTGCTTTTCGACACCACGCCCAGCTTCAGCCCCAGCAAGCCCAAAATCTTGTTGAGCGTTTGCACCGTACCCATGCTGCGGCCCTGTTCAATATCCAGCAGCGTTTTTGGGCTGATGCCAGCCATTTTGGCCAACTCCGCACTGGTCAGCCGCATGCTGCGTTTGAGGTGCAGCACCGATTGCTGCAGCGACCACTCGGGGTGCGCCAGCACATCCTCAATGGCTTGCTTGCGCGCCATGAGTTGTTCGGGGGGGCTGAGTGGGGTAAATCGTTTGTCCATGGCTTGTGTCTCTTAAACCAGTGCCTGCAAGCGCTCGGCCATATCGTTCAGTCCACGCTGCAAGTAAAGATGCACCTCTGCCTCCAGCCCCAAGGCCGTACCCTGCTGCGCAATCTGTGCCAGCTTCGGGGCCATGGCCGCCAAACCTTGGGCCAGGGCATCGCGTTGCAAGCAGCCCTGCGGATCAACGGCAGGGCTACACACCGCATCCAGCACGCGCTGCCAGTCTGGCTGACCGTAGTCATTGCCTTCCCAGCGAATGCGGCGTGCAATGCCATCGGGGTGCAAGTACATGGGGGCGAAGTCAAACAGCGGCGTCAACGCCACGCGTCCCTCAAAGTCGCGCTGGATGGCGGTGTTACGGGCGTGGTTGTCTTTATTGCCCAAAGCCAGATTTACCACATCACGGCGCAGATACTCCAGCACCTCTGCTTGCGGATCGCTGCAATGCGCCACCAGTGCTTGGCACACGGCATCGTGGCTAGGCACGCTGTCAAAACCGTTATGCCCGGTGAACGAGGCAATACTCTCTTGCGCCAAGCGCACCACGCTGCGCGCGGGGCCGCTGGTATCCACGCACCGGTCAAAACGCTCAAACAACAGTACACGGCCATTTTCCAAGCGCAGCGGCGCATGCACCCGCAAACCCAACAGCTGCGCCAAATCCATGTACACCGGCTCATGCCGCAGAATTTGCGCCAGCGCGGCATCGCTGCCTCGGCTGAATTTGACGATGTAATGCCTGGCCGCCAGCGCATCGGGCAAGCTGTGGTCTAGGTGCAGCAGCCCCTCATCATCTGCCGTGAGCAGCAGCTTGGGCCACTCCCCCTGCACGCCCGAAGAACCCGCCACAAACAGCCCGTGCTGCGCCAGATATTCGCTGAACTCCTCCACCCGCGCAGACACCTCGTGCAACGCAAAACCGCGTGCCACCGCACCCGCTTGGCGGGCCAATTGTTCGGTATGCAGGTGCAGCCACTGCGCCGCTTCCTTGACGCGCACATTGCCTATCGGGTTACCAGCGCCCGCCAGCAGCAAAGGCCAATCTGCCACCGCTTCTGCGCCTGCAGGCAAACCCAGGCGCCGCAGCAGTTCTGCACGGCCAAAACCTTGGGGCAACATGTCCATCAACCACAGCGGCCACTGCGGGCATTCCAGTGGCTCCAAGCCGACTGGAAAGTGACAGCTGAGCGCATGCGCATCACGCTGGCCAAATTGGTCAACCGACCAGTCCACCGCATAGCCCGTATACGTCTTGGCGCGCCAGCCCTGCGCAGCCTCACCCCATAGGCTCACCGTGGCCGCATCATGCCAGTGGCCTTGGGCATGGATTTGCAAGGTGCAGGTGTTCATAGGAGGTTTTCTATACAAATTAGAGGCTTCAAGGCTCATAGTATGTATAGAAAAAGTATGAAATGTGTGTTGCGTGGCTTTTCTGCCTAGATGTGCGCCAGGATGGCGACATGGGGTACACATGCATTGACGAGTCAAATCAGGCTCTAGCGCTTATGCAGCAAGCACCAGCAGCTATCAAAACTGCAAACCCTGCGCCTCCTTCCACGCCTTCAGCTGGCTGGGCCGCAGGCCATAGCGCGCCAGCACGCCTTCGTGCAGGCGGCGCAGTTCGTCCAGGATCAGCGCGCGCAGAGACTGGCGTTCGGCTTCGGGCAGGTCGGCGGGCAAGGGCAAGGCCAAGTCCAGCACAGTCTGCGCATTGGCCTGCGGTTGCTGCACCTCGGTACACATTGCGCCGTGGATAAAGCTCCAGTGCTTCACTCACATTCGCTTTAGCTCACTTTTAATGATTGACACATAAATTAGTCAAATAGCTTATTTTTGACTAATATCTGTGGCATGCCTAAAAAATCACCGCCCCCTAGTCCTGCAGCCCATCTCCAGCGCCTGACCAGCCTGGGCGAGCGACTGCGCGCTGCGCGCTTGCGCCGCAAGTTCACGACCACTTTGATGGCGGAGCGCATGGGTGTGTCACGCGAGACTTTGCGGCGCATTGAACTGGGCGATGCCAGTGTGGCGCTGGGCAATTACTTTGCAGCACTGCATGTGCTGGGATTGGGGGCTGACCTTGACTTGCTGGCACAGGACGATGCCTTGGGCCGCCAGTTGCAAGATGCCAGCCTGATGGTGCAGCGCAAACCACGCGGGCGCAAATCGCAGGCAAGCGCTGCCGCTGCCCAAACTACTCCACCGC
>JAEZZU010000153.1 GCA_023418355.1 Pseudomonadota bacterium
TTCCAGCTCTGGTCTGCAGCAGACCCCTAAGTCATTCATGATCACACTGGCAGTCGATTGCATGGGGGGCGATCATGGCCCCAGCGTTACGCTTCCTGCGTGCCGCCAATTTCTTTCTACCCATCCAGAGGCACGTCTGCTGCTGGTGGGCTTGCCCGATGCATTTGCGGGGTGGCAGGCACACGAGCGTGCAGAGATCGTGCCGTGCTCGGAAGTCGTGACCATGGATGACCCGGTGGAGGTCGCCCTGCGTCGCAAGAAGGACTCTTCGATGCGCGTGGCCATCCAGCAGGTCAAGGAAGGCAAGGCGCAGGTCGCAGTGTCGGCGGGTAATACCGGTGCACTGATGGCTGTGTCGCGCTACCTGCTCAAGACCATGGAGGGTATTGACCGTCCGGCCATTGCCACCCAGCTGCCCAATGAAAAAGGCTCCGCCACCACGGTGCTGGACCTGGGGGCCAATGTGGATTGCCAGCCAGAGCACCTGCTGCAGTTTGCAGTGATGGGTTCTGCCTTGGTGTCTGCACTGCATGCACAGAACAAAGAACCCTCGGTGGGCTTGCTCAATATTGGGGAAGAGGCCATCAAGGGCAATGAAGTCATCAAACGCACCGGCGAGTTGCTGCGCAGTGCGAATGAGGCGAACGCGATTCATTTTGTCGGGAATGTCGAAGGCAATGACATTTTCAAGGGCGTCGTGGACATCGTGGTCTGCGACGGTTTTGTTGGCAATGTGGCGCTGAAGTCTTCGGAAGGTGTGGCCTCCATGATTGTGGGTGGCCTGAAGACAGAATTTAAACGCAACATCTTCACCAAATTTGCTGCCATCTTGGCCTATCCCGTTCTAAAGGCGCTGATGAAGCGCATGGATCACCGCCGTTACAACGGCGCAGCCCTGCTGGGCCTGCGTGGACTGGTGTTCAAGAGCCACGGATCTGCCGACAGAACCGGTTACGAGCATGCCTTGAACCGCGCTTATGATGCAGTCCGCAATAACCTACTTGACCGTGTGCAGGGTCGCATCGCCCAGACGGCTCCCGTATTGGAGTCCGCCAGTGGTGCTGCTGCCTCTGGCGACGCGGTGGCTTGAGACAACATGACACGATATGCACGCATCATTGGCACGGGCAGCCACCTGCCAGAACGCCGATTGACCAACCATGAACTGGCCGCTCAACTGGCTGAACGTGGTATCGAAACCTCCAACGAATGGATCGTGGAGCGCACGGGGATTGAGGCACGCCACTTTGCGGACAGTGACACCTACAGCAGCGATCTGGCCCTGCAGGCTTCGCGCAAGGCGCTGGAAGCCGCTGGTGTCACGGCCAAGGACATTGATCTGATCATCGTGGCGACCTCGACGCCCGATATGGTGTTTCCTTCGACTGCCTGCATCTTGCAGAACAAGCTGGGTGCCAATGGTTGCCCTGCATTTGACGTGCAGGCAGTGTGCAGCGGCTTTGTGTATGCGCTGACCGTGGCGGACTCCATGATCCGTTCGGGCGCCGCCAGCCGTGCGCTGGTGGTGGGTGCAGAAGTGTTCAGCCGCCTGCTCAATTTTGAAGACCGTACCACTTGCGTGCTGTTTGGTGACGGTGCAGGTGCCGTGGTGCTGGAAGCGTCGGAAGAGCCCGGCATTCTCGCGACCGACCTGCACGCCGATGGCCAGCATGTGGGCATTTTGTGCGTACCCGGCAATGTCTCGGGTGGCGATGTCATGGGTTCGCCCATGCTGACCATGGATGGTCAGGCCGTGTTCAAGCTGGCTGTGGGTGTGCTGGAAAAGGCTGCGCGTGCGGTGCTGGAAAAGGCCGGCAAGACCGAGGTGGATATCGACTGGCTGGTGCCCCACCAGGCCAATATTCGCATCATGCAAAGCACGGCCAAGAAGCTGAAGCTGCCCATGGACAAGGTGATCGTGACCGTGGCAGAACACGGCAACACCTCGGCAGCTTCGATTCCGCTGGCGCTCGACGAAGGTGTGCGCAGCGGCAAGATCAAAAAGGGTGACACCGTCATGCTCGAAGGCGTGGGTGGTGGCTTCACCTGGGGTGCTGTGCTTTTGAATATGTAGCTGCTAGCGCTTGCTGCATAAGCGCTAGAGCCATTTTTTATTGATAACGAGTGACCGTCATATGAAGAAATTCGCATTCGTCTTTCCAGGACAAGGTTCGCAGTCTGTCGGCATGCTGGATGCATGGGGTGATCACCCTGTCGTCGCGCAGACGCTGCAGGAAGCATCGGACGCTCTGGGTGAAGACATTGGTGCGCTGATCAAGAACGGCCCCAAGGAAGCTTTGGCGCTGACGACCAATACCCAGCCTGTGATGCTGGTCGCCGGTGTGGCAGCCTGGCGAGTCTGGCTGGCTGAAGGCGGTGCCATCCCTGAAGCGGTTGCTGGTCACTCGCTGGGTGAGTATTCGGCACTGGTTGCCGCTGGCGTGCTGACGCTGGCCCAGGCCGCACCGCTGGTGCGTCTGCGCGCTGCTGCCATGCAGGAAGCTGTGCCCGTGGGTACAGGTGCCATGGCGGCTGTGCTGGGCTTGCCTGCCGACAAGGTCAAGGAAGTCTGCGCTGCAGTGACTGCCCAGCTGGGCGGCAGCGAAGTCGTGGAAGCCGTGAACTTCAATGACCCCGGTCAAACCGTGATCGCAGGCTCCAAGGCTGCTGTGGAAGCTGCCAGTGCTGCCGTCAAGGAAGCGGGCGCCAAGCGTGCTCTGCCTTTGCCTGTGTCCGCACCTTTTCACTCCAGCCTGATGAAGCCTGCAGCGGAAAAGCTCAAGGTCGCGCTGGACGCGCTGGAGCTGGGCGTGCCTCAGATCCCTGTGATCAACAACATTGACGTCACGGTGCAGACCGAGGCGGCCGCTATCCGCGATGCGCTGTACCGTCAAGCATTTGGCCCTGTGCGCTGGGTGGAATGCGTGCAGGCCATGAAGGCGCGCGGTATTACGCATTTGGTAGAGTGCGGTCCTGGCAAGGTGCTGGCAGGAATGACCAAGCGCATTGATGCAGAACTGGTGGGCGCAGCCCTCTATGACCCTGCTACGCTGACAGAAGTGAAAGAATTGCTCG
>JAEZZU010000158.1 GCA_023418355.1 Pseudomonadota bacterium
GCCCTGATCGGTGCCAACGGTGCAGGAAAAAGCACCACACTGCGCGCCATCTGCGGCCTGGTGCCACTGGCCGCCGGCAGCATCCACTACCAGGGCCAGAGTCTGGCCGGGCAGCCCGTGCATGCCATGGTGCGCCAGGGCCTGGTCATGGTGCCCGAAGGGCGCGGCATCTTCCCGCAGCTGACCATTGAAGAAAACCTGCACATGGGTGCCTACAGCCGCAGCGAAAAAGCTGCCATTGCGCAGGAGGTCGAGCAGGTCTATGCGCGCTTTCCGCGCCTGGCCGAGCGCCGTAAGCAGACCGCAGGCACGCTCTCTGGCGGCGAGCAGCAAATGCTGGCCATGGGCCGCGCCATTCTCTCCAAGCCCAAGCTGCTGCTGCTCGACGAGCCCACCATGGGCCTGGCCCCCATCATGGTGGACAAGATCTTTGAGGTGATTCAGAACATCTCCGCCCAAGGCGTCACCATCCTGCTGATCGAGCAGAACGCCCGCCTGGCCCTCGAAGCCAGCCAGCGCGGCTATGTGCTGGAGTCCGGGGAGCTGACGCTGGAAGGCCCCGCGCACCAGTTGCTGCATGACCCAAAGGTACGGGCGGCGTATCTGGGGGAGTAATTTGCCCAATATTTCCCAATAGCTTGTTATCAACAAATCAAAACAATGGCTGTACCTACCTACGACCAATTTATTGAGCCAATCATTCGCTTCCTCGCGCAATACCCGGATGGCATCGATGCCAAGGCAGCACACGAGGCCGCTGCTGAAACGCTTCAACTATCCACAGAAGACAAACAACAACTCCTTCCCAGTGGGAATCAACCGATTTACAAAAATCGTGCTGGCTGGGCACATGACCGACTTAAACGAGCCGGCTTATCTTCCAGCCCGAAACATGGGGTCTGGAAACTGACTCCTGAAGGCATCAAGTTCATACAAGAACACCAATCTCCATTTAGTCCAGATCTGGTGGAAAAACTTGCAACCGGCTTCCTCAATGTACGGCTGTCACCAGACACGCAAGCTCAGGTTCCTCAAACTACATTGGATGCCTCAAGCGAAAATATTCCTTCGCCCACAGTTAGCCCTGACGACCGCCTGGCACAAGCTCTTGCAGAGTTACGCGAAGCTGCCGCAGGCGAACTGCTTGAAGCATTGACTCATGCAAATCCAGCTTTTTTTGAAAGAATCGTGCTGGATCTCTTGTACCGAATGGGATATGGAGGCAGCCGCAATGACCTCATGCGAGTTGGCGGCAGTGGAGACGCAGGAATAGATGGTGTGATCTCGCTCGACAAACTTGGGCTGGAAAAGGTCTACGTTCAAGCAAAACGCTGGCAATCTGCTGTTGGGCGACCAGAGTTGCAGGCCTTTTATGGTGCTCTCGCAGGACAGAAAGCCAAGAAGGGCGTTTTCATTACTACCTCTGCCTATACAGCCCAAGCCATTGAGTTCGCCAAGTCTGTTGAGGGGATGGTGCTCATTGACGGTAAACGCTTAACCGAATTGATGATTGACCACGAGGTAGGAATTACAGCGAAAGTTGTAAAAATCCCCAAGCTAGACAGCGATTACTTTGACGACGAAGGCGTCTAGTTATTCATTGATCTGCACCCGACGTAAAAAAGGCTTCCATGATTGGAAGCCTTTTTGTTAATAGCTGCAAAAGCTTATGTATCAAGCGCCAGCAGCTATCAAAACCATATTCAACCCTTGACCAACTTGCGCAGCTTGAGCGCTGCCACAATCTGCAGCACACCGTAGATCAGGGCCACGACGCCAATCCAGATCACGCCCACGATGACGCCTGCCACCGGCGCAATCAGCAGCAAGGCACCGAGCGCCACGCCCATGAAGCCGCTGATGATCAGCATCCATTCGTTGTCGATTTCCTTGCGCACGCGGATAGCAAACACGATGCGCATCACACCAAACACCACAAACCACAGGGCAGCCACCCAGACCATGGCCTCTGCCATGGAGACGGGGTTAAGCACCGCAGAAATACCGAAGAGCAGCGAGATCAGCGCGTAGATCAGCATCCAGCCCCTGGATGCGGGGGCATCCTTGGTGAACAGGCCAATCAACCCCACCACGCCTTCTGCAATGGCCAGCACGCCGATGGCCCAGGTCAGGCTGGCGCCCATGCCCACCGGGTTGACGATGGCCATGACGCCAAACAGCACGGCCACCACGCCGAACAGCAAAATCAGCCACCAGCTGCGCCCCACGGCTTGCTGCAGCATGCTCACGGGTGAGTTATTCATTTCCATCATCCACTCCTTCCAGATCAAAGTTGCTTTCATGATTATGGGATGTCGCCTGCTGCCGCGGCAGGCGCAATCCACAGTGAACGATGCTGTCCTACACAAGCGTTGCGCTTATGCCAAGGTGCTTGCAACGCGCAAAAGCCCTGCACATCAGCGCCAGCCGCTCTCTTTTTTGGAATATTTCAGACAAAAAGAAAGCTCCCCAAGGGAGCTTTCCTGCATGTTCACGCTGACTTTATGACGCCAGCTTGAAGGTAGAGACCGCCTGCACCAGCTGCCGTGCCTGCTGGTTGAGGCTGTCGGCAGCAGAGGCTGCTTCTTCCACCAAGGCGGCGTTTTGCTGCGTGACCTGGTCCAGCTGCGCCACGGCATCGCTGACCTGGGCAATACCTGCCGACTGCTCCGTGCTGGCGGCGTTGATGTCCGAAATCAGGCTGCTGACCTGGTGCACCTGCTTGACGATGTCCTGCATGGTGGTGCCGGCTTCGCTCACCAGCTCACCGCCCGATTCCACCTTCTGCACGCTGTCGCTGATCAGCGACTTGATTTCCTTGGCAGCTTCCGCACTGCGCTGCGCCAGGGTGCGCACTTCACCCGCCACCACGGCAAAGCCACGGCCCTGCTCACCGGCACGCGCAGCTTCGACCGCGGCATTGAGCGCGAGGATGTTGGTCTGGAAAGCAATGCCGTCAATGACGCTGGTGATGTCCGAAATCTTGCGCGAAGAGGTGTTGATGTCTTCCATCATGTGCACCACCTGATCGACCACCACACCGCCCTTGGCCGCCACTTCGCTGGCCGACTGTGCCAGCTTGGCTGCGTGATGCGCGGTTTCGGAGTTCTGGCGCACGGTGCTGGACAGCTCTTCCATGGACGCGGCGGTTTCCTCCAGATTGCTGGCCTGCTCTTCGGTGCGCTGCGACAGGTCGGCATTGCCCACGGAGATCTGGTTCACGCCGGTGGCAATGCTGTCGCTGCTGTTGCGCACGGTGCTCACAATCTCGCGCAGGCCTTGCTGCATCTTCTGCATGGCATGGACCACGCTGCCAGGCTGTGCATGGCTGGTGTCGATGTGGCTGGACAGATCACCCGCCGCAATGGCGCTGGCCAGGTCAGCCACTTCGCGCGGCTCACCACCCAGTTCACGCGTGAGGCCGCGTGTCAGCACCACGCCGATGACCACACCGGCCAGAACACCAGCCAGCGTCAGGCCAATCAGCAGTGTACGAATCTCTGAGTAGGTGCTGGTGGTGGCGTCGTTCAGCTCTGAAGCATTGGCGCGCTTGAGGTCCATCAGCTGGTTCATGGCATTGTCTGCACGGTCCGCAATGGGGCGCAGCACTGTGAACAGACGCTCTGAAGAAGCCCGCTGGTCATTCAAAGGTTCGGACTGAAGTATCTGTTCAATGTGCTGCACTTCCTTTTCGTAGGCGCGCACGGCATCCATGCTCTGCGCAAACAGCTCGCGCCCCTTGTCGGTGGTGAGCTTGGATTTGGCTTCACCCAGTGCCTGGTACACGCGCTGAATGCGTGCATCGCGGTCCTTGAGGTGGCGTTCTCTGTCGGACTGCGTATACGACAGTATGGCGCTGCGAATCGCGCGATTGGCTGCCAGCAGCTGCACATTGGCCTCTGACACGTAGCTCATGCCGAGCGCTTCACTCTCATACATGGCACTGGCCATATCGTTCATCTGCGAGGACTTGATGATCCCTTGAATGCCGATGATTGCGCCAATGAACGCGACCACCAGAAATCCTCCAATGAGCTTGCTACCAACCTTGAGGTTCTGAAACCATTCCATCTGAGCTTCCTGCGTGTAAATCTTTGAAAAAAAGCTGCGCCATGGCGCCTTGCTGGAGCAAAGGCACCCTGATACATCTAGAAGGAGAACAAGGGGCAAACCCAGGCCATGGACACACGCTGCGGGTGTGCGGGCCTGGTTACCCCAAATCAGCGGCGCAGCGCGCCTGCTGGGTCTGTAAGTAAGCGCTTCTTGATATAAGACTTCTCACAGCTCACAAATTTTACATTTGTTATCAATTAGATACCGCAGACACGCTTGTACTACCCTGCCCAGCCTGGGCTTTCACTGCGCCCAGAAAGCACAAAGGCTTCCCTATGGAAGCCTTTGTTTTTGATAGCGCCTTGCGCTTGGAAATAAAGGATTTCAGATACTAATTAACTTGAAATCCTTGTTCCACCAGCGCTAGCTGCTCTCTTTTTTAGACGGGGATACCCACCAGATCGTGGCCCTGCACGCCAAGAATGCGCACGCTGATCAGGTCACCCGTCTTGTAGGTCTTGCTGGCCTTTTCTGGTGGCTGGATGTGCACCACGCCGTCAATCTCGGGCGCATCGGCATAGGTACGGCCCACGCCGCCCTTCTTGCCCAGGCCCACGGACTTGTCCACCAGCACCTTCATGACCTGGCCCACGCGGCGCTGCAGGCGCTGGGTGGAGACTTCTTCGGCCACCGCCATGAAGCGTGCGCGGCGCTCTTCACGCACTTCCTCGGGCAGCATGCCGGGCAGTTCGTTGGCGGTCGCACCTTCCACGGGGCTGTAGGCAAAGCAGCCTGCGCGGTCGATTTCGGCTTCGCGGATGAAGTCCAGCAGGTGCTGGAATTCTTCTTCGGTCTCACCGGGGAAGCCTGCGATGAAGGTGGAGCGAATCACCAGCTCGGGGCACATCTTGCGCCATTCGCGGATGCGATCCAGGTTCTTTTCGCCCGATGCGGGGCGCTTCATGCGCTTGAGCACATCGGGGTGGCTGTGCTGCAGCGGCACGTCCAGATAAGGCAGGATTTTGCCTTCGGCCATCAGCGGGATCAGTGCATCCACGGTGGGATAGGGGTAGACGTAGTGCAGACGCACCCAAGCACCGTGCTGCTGCGCCAGCTTGCCCAGCTCGTCGGCCAGCTCCAGCGTGCGAGTCTTGACGGGCTTGCCGTCCCAGAAGCCTGTGCGGTACTTCACGTCCACACCATAGGCGGAGGTGTCCTGGCTGATGACCAGCAGTTCCTTGACGCCGCCTTCAAACAGCGCCTTGGCTTCCTTGAGCACATCACCAATGGGGCGCGAGACCAGGTCGCCGCGCATCGAGGGGATGATGCAGAAGGTGCAGCGGTGATTGCAGCCTTCAGAAATCTTCAGGTACGCGTAGTGCTTGGGCGTGAGCTTGATGCCTGCATCGCCAAAGCTGCCGGGCACCAGATCCACAAAGGGGTCATGGGGTTTGGGCAGGTGCTGGTGCACCGCATCCATCACCTCTTGGGTGGCATGGGGGCCGGTCACGGCCAGCACGCTGGGGTGTACTTCGGCGACCATGGAGCCGCCTTCCTTGCCTGCCTTGGCACCCAGGCAGCCGGTCACGATCACCTTGCCGTTGGCAGACAGTGCTTCGCCAATGGTGTCCAGACTTTCCTTGACGGCATCGTCAATAAAACCGCAGGTGTTCACGATCACCAGATCCGCGCCTTCGAAGGTCTTGGAGGTCTGGTAGCCCTCAGCGCTCAATTGCGTGAGGATGAGTTCAGAGTCAGTCAGTGCCTTGGGGCAGCCCAAGGACACAAAGCCCACCTTGGGGGCGCTGTTTTCGGTTGTCATTGTGTGAATGCGTGTGGGGATTGCGCCTGATGCGCAGGGCCTGCGCGCGGATGCCTGAAGTTGCTCCGGCCGGCGAAATCAAAGGG
>JAEZZU010000222.1 GCA_023418355.1 Pseudomonadota bacterium
CGGCATTCAGGGCCAGGATATTGGTCTGGAAGGCAATGGTGTCGATCAGGCCGATGATGTCGCCAATCTTGCGGCTGGTCGTGGCAATTTCTTCCATGCTGTGCACCACCTGCTCTACCACGGCACCACCCTGCGAAGCAGTCTGCGAGGCCGATGCCGCCAGCTGATTCGCCACCTGCGCCGACGATGCCGTCTGCTGCACCGAAGCCGTGAGCTGCGTGAGCGAAGCCACGGTCTGCTCCAGATTGCCCGCTGTCTGCTCGGTACGCACCGACAGGTCGCTGTTGCCCATGGCAATTTCGCTGGTTGCCGTTTCAATGCTGTGGCTGGCATCGCGCAGCCCACCCACCATGGTATTCAGGCTGGACTGCATGGCCTGCAGGGCGCGCTGCAGCTCGGAGACCTCGTCCTTGCCCACCACATGCAGCTGCTGGGTCAGATCACCCTGTGCAATCGCATCGGCCAGCTGCTTGGCGTCGCGCAAGGGGCGGCAGATGGAAATCATGTTGAGCAGCGTCAGCGGTGCGACCACCACCACCGTCACCACCAGCGCCAGCACAAACAGCCACTGCGTCTGTGATGCCACGGCGCTGCCACGCTCCTGCGCAGCCTGCGCCTGCTGCTGCAGCAGCTGTGCAAAGGACTGCAGCTGCTGCTCTGCCGCTTCATAGGCCTGCTTGGCTTTCTGGCCCACGCGCTGCGCCACGGTGGCACTGTCATAGCCATTGGCCAGCAGCTGGCGCGCCACAGGGGCAAAAAACTCCTCGTACTGCTGCAAAGACGCCTGTAGCTGCTGCAGCGCCTCACGTTCCTGCGGGGAGGCCTGCTGGGCCAGCGCCTGGCTGTCTGCCAGCACGGTCTGCAGGCTGGCCTTCCAGCGCTCGTGCGCCTGTTCCACCTGTGCAGGCTGCTCGTACTGGATGATCATGTCCTTTTCCAGCGCCTGCACGCGTGCCATGCCTTCCTGGACCTTGGTCAACTGACCTGTCTGCAGGAAAGGGCCATTCAAAAAACTCTGGTTCAGCGCATAAATGCGAAACATGCCAAACATGCCAGCGCCACCCAGAATGCCCAGCAAGGCCAGCACGACCACAATCGCTCCAATCATGCGGGTCTTGATGGTGAATACGCGCATCAGTCCAAACAGATCCATGATCTGAAATCCTCCCATGGCTTGCCAAAGCTGCGGCTCCGGCGTCAGGTCTCTGCTAATGCCCGATGGCATAGCACGGTAACAATTTGTTGAGTGTGCCAGACATGCTGCACAGCCCATGCTCAAGGAAATCCCTTTGAGGGCTTTATTGCAAGAATCATGCTGCCCACACTGTTTCACATGAAACACATACTGCCCGGCGCAGTACAGTTACACCACTTACCGAAATCAAGGAGTTGCTATGGAACACGTTTTTCAAGTCAGTGGTATGACCTGCGGCCACTGCGAACGCGCAGTGCAGCAAGCCATTGCCGAGGTCGATGCCCAGGCACAGACCAGCATCGACCGCGCCAGCGGCAAGGTGGTCGTGCAAAGTGAAGCTTCGCGCGAAGCACTGAGCCAGGCCATCCAGGAAGAAGGCTACACCGTCGCCTGAGGCAGCGGGCAGGCGGCAGCCCCGGTGCGGGCTGTCGCCTGCTGCGGTGAAAGCAACAGCCCTGTCTCCCACAGGCTAGGCAGTGGGAAGTGCGCTGCGCACAATGGTGTGGACACTTCATCCACAACAATGGGAGACAAGGCATGAGCACCCGTGAGATTTTTGTCGTCAGCGCTGCACGTACCGCCATCGGCACCTTTGGCGGCAGCCTCAAGGACGTACCCAACACCCAGCTGGCCACCACGGCCGTCAAGGCGGCCATCGCGCGCGCCGGCATTGCGCCCGACATGGTGGGCCATATGGTCATGGGCAATGTGATTCCCACCGACACCAAGGACGCCTACCTCTCGCGCGTCGCCGCCATTGACGCGGGCTGCCCCATCGAAACCCCGGCCTTCAACGTGAACCGCCTGTGCGGCTCGGGCCTGCAGGCCATTGTCTCGGCCGCGCAGGCGATTGCACTGGGCGACTGCGATGTCGCCATCGGCGGCGGCTCCGAATCCATGAGCCGCGGCCCCTACTTCGACACCGCTGCCCGCTGGGGCGCACGCATGGGCGATGCCAAGAGCATCGACTACATGCTGGGCATCCTGCACGACCCCTGGCAGAAGATTCACATGGGCATCACGGCCGAAAACGTGGCCGAGCGCTACCAGATCAGCCGCCAGCAGCAGGACGAGCTGGCCGTGCTGAGCCAGCAGCGCGCCGCCGCGGCGATTGCGGCCGGCTACTTTCAGGAACAGATCGTGCCCGTGGAAATCCAGACCCGCAAAGGCACGGTGGTGTTTGACACTGACGAACATGTGCGCGGCAACACCACGCTGGATGTACTCAGTGGCATGAAGCCGGCCTTCAAGAAGGAAGGTGGCACTGTCACCGCAGGCAATGCCTCGGGCCTGAACGATGGCGCAGCCGCCGTCACGCTGGCCGCGGGTGAGCGCATCGGCACACTGGGCCTCAAGCCCCTGGCGCGACTGGTCGGCTATGCGCACGCCGGCGTGGACCCCGCCTACATGGGCATTGGCCCCGTACCCGCCACGCAGAAGGTGCTGGCACGCACAGGCATCAAGCTGGAGCAGATTGACGTCATCGAGGCCAACGAAGCCTTTGCCGCACAGGCCTGCGCCGTCATTCAGGAGCTGGGCCTGGACCCCGCCAAGGTCAACCCCAATGGCTCGGGCATCTCACTGGGCCACCCCGTGGGCGCGACTGGCGCCATCATCACCACCAAGGCCATTTACGAGCTGCACCGCACGGGCGGCCGCTATGCGCTGGTGACCATGTGCATTGGCGGTGGTCAGGGCATTGCGGCGATTTTTGAGCGCGTCTGAGCACCGCTTTTTGCAGAGAAAAGGGCTGACCTGTGAAATGGTCAGCCCTTTTGTATTCGTTCATCTCAGGCTGTTGCCGAATGCGCCTCTGGCCTACAGCCAGCTGCCCGGTTTTCCATTGAGATACACGGCTTGCTCTTGTTTCAGAATTTCACAGTTTTATGTTTGTCGCGCGCCCCGATCTGTTCACCGCCATTGGCCTGACCGCCGTTTCCGCTTTTGTCACGGCGTGGATGCTCTGGGCACTGGGGCGAAAGCACTGGCGCGAGGGCACCGGTCTGGCCGTACTGGCCGCCCTGCTCGATGGCATGGCCTACACGTGCTGGACACTGGACTGGCTGCTGGGCATGCCTGCGCTGAAAGTTGCCGCTGCTGCCCTGCTGAGCGCAGGCCTGTCAGCCTTTACGCTGGCGCTGGACTCTTCCCCCAGCTGGCGCCATCGCTGGCATCGCATCACCATTGCCGTGCTTCCTGTCTGCCTGGCCATAGGGGCAGGCCTGTGGCAGGCACAGAACATGGTGCGTTTTGAGCAGCTGTATCTGGGCCTGGCACTGCTGCAGGCCATCTATCTGCTGGGTGCTACCACCGGCGTGTACAGGCACACACCGGGTCGTGGCTGGAAATGGCTGAGCATTGCCACTGGCCTGCTGCTGCTGGCTCTGCTGGTACTGCTGGATATCCACCACGAAACCCTGATTCCATGGAGCCAGTACTCCAACGCCATGGGCCTGCTGCTGGCCTTGCTGTGCAGCATTCCACTGGTGGTCCGCAGCATGCTGTCCACGGGCTTTCTGCTCATGCTGGATGACCGTGAAACCGCCACCACGCTGTTCAAAACCCAGCAGGATGCACTGACCCAGCTGCCCAACCGTGCGGCGCTGATTGGCTATCTGCGCCAGCAGATTGCATGGACGGCCCAGCACAGCCAGCCCCTGGCTCTGATGGTGCTGGACATCGACCATTTCAAGAGCGTGAACGACACCTACGGCCATCTGGTGGGCGACCAGGTGATTCAGAGCGTGGCGCGCACCCTGTCCCTGCAGGCACGCGCCAGCGACTTTGCCGCACGCTACGGCGGCGAAGAGTTTGTGATGGTGCTGCCCGGCACCAATGCGCGCGACGCCTTTCACGTGGCCGAACGTCTGTGCCAGGCGGTGCGCAAAGCGCCACTGACGCTGGCTGACGGGCAGGAGCTGCACGTCAGCATCAGCATTGGCGTCTATGTAGACATGCCCTCACCCAGCAGCCAGTGGGAACGCTGGATGGGCGCAGCCGATGAGGCCATGTACACCGCCAAGCGCAACGGGCGTGACCGCGTCTACATGTCTGCGCCTGTGCAGGCCATGCAGGCGCAGTCCGTGCGCAGCGTCTAAGCGCCACCAACCCCACCCGGCACACCGTACAAGCCGTACGGCAAGGCATCGCCACGATGCTTCCGGGGTGGTGCCAGAGGGGCTTAAAACGGCGCTGCGTCAGGGGCCGTATCTGCAGGTGCGGTTGCAGGGCCGGTGATGGCCGCGTTGATGGCATTGCCGACCTCGCTGCGACCTTCGCCACCCAGGGCTTCAATCAGCTCAGGAATGAGCTTGGACAGCTCGCCCGTGGCAATCGCCACATCGGTGTCAAAACCGCCTTCATCACCGGCCTGATCCAGCACGGCATCAAGAAAGGCAATCTTCTTGATCTGCAGGCTGTCCGCCAGGATAAAGCTCACGCGGTCGTCATAGGTCATGGCCAGCTTGGTGGGCAGCTTGCCTTGCTGCACATGCAAGCGTACTTCCTCGATATCGAGCGGGTGACGCGCATAGCGCACCACCGCCTTGGATTCGTCGGCAGCCTTGAGCTCGCATTCGCGGTCAATGGAAAAGCCCGCAGGTGCTTCCTGTGTCAGCAGCCAGTGCGCCATCGCAGCCTGGGCGCTGGTCTGTGTATCGAGCAGGGCCACACCAAAGCCCTGCAGGCTTTCGACCAGCAGTGTCACCACCTCATCGGCCTTGCCCTGTGCGCCGGTATCCAGCACCAGGAACTTGGCCTGCGGGTCGATCCACACCCACATGCTGGACTGCTTGGTAAAGGCCATGGGCAGCAGGTCCAGCTTGGCCTCGTCCTTGAGATCACGCTTTTCCTTTTTGCCGGGCTTGCGGCCAAACTCTTTTTCAATCGCATCGGCCTTTTCCTGCACCTTGCGGTTGAGCACGCTGGCAGGCAGCATCTTGCTCTCGCTCATGAAGCGCAGCATCCACTGGCCGCCTACGCTTTCCGCCAGTGCCCCATGTTCTTCGCCACGCGGTGGCACCCAGCCGATCGACTTTTCCTGCGTTGCACCGCAAGGCACAAAAGGCGTTTTCTGCAGCGCCTCTTCCAGTTGCTCCAGCGAGCCCTCCCATTGCGCCGCAATGCGGTACACGATCATGTTCTTGAACACGCAGCCACCTTCTCTTTCATTACTAAGACCCACCCGCACCACATCATGAACATGCGGTGCGCAAGTGGTACACCTTCCTCAAAAATCTGTAGCTGCCAGCGCTTGCTACATAAGCCATAGAGGCCAAAAACATTCAAATTTTTCAGCGGCAGACAGACACAGCTTTGTATTACTTTACACAGCAGCAGCAAAGACTCACGAAGGGCTTACACAGAGTCCTCACACTGGCATCCATGGACACAGCAATCGCTGGTCTTTTCCTCCACTGACAAGAAAGGAACTTGTGATGCAACGCTTCCAACGTACATTTGCCACCGCCATCGCCGCTGCCGCCCTGCTGGGAACCGCTGCTTTCAGCGCCCACGCACAGCCCCAGACTGCCGCTGCAGCACCTGCTGCACAGACAGCGCCTGCCCATGCGCACAAGGTCCAGAAAATGGATCTGGCCCAGCGCCATGCGCAGCACATGGAACACCTGAAAACGGTTTTGCAGATCCAGCCCAGCCAGCAGGCTGCCTGGGACCAGTATGTCAAGGCCATCACGCCTGAGCCACGTGCCAAGGCCGATCGCCAGGCACGCCCCGACCTGCGCAAGCTGACCACGCCGGAGCGCCTGGATCTGGCCCAGAAACTGCGCAAGGAGCGCAATGCCAAGGCTGAACAGCGTGAACAGGCCACACGCAGCTTCTACGCCAGCCTGAACCCCAGCCAGCAAAAGGCGTTTGATGCCATCAGCGCCCAGCACCACGGCAAGCCCGGCATGCACAAGGCAGGACATGGCAAGCGCTTTGACAAGCACCGTGGCCCACGCCACCATGGCCATGCCCCTGTTGCCGCACCTGCAGGCGCACCGGCACCAGCAGTGCAGTAACAGCTTCAGACCCGTTTTCCTCTCCTCGGGTTTTAACAAGCAGGCGCAATGCCTGCTTTTTTTCGTCTTCACGAAAAGTTTTTTTCATTGTGCACACCAGCACGCACATCCATCCGCAGGTGTGCACATCTGCCATGGGCTGGCTGAACCGTGTCTGCAATGTCTGCCAACACGGCAAGGCCAGAACGGTCTCACACCATGCTCAGTACTGCCTGATAGCTTCAAAAACAATAGCAGTTACATCAAAAAACACCAATCAAAACAAAAACTTGAATGCGAATTTCAAGGGTTTTGGTAACTCAGGGTTTTCACTGTAACCGCGTTACATCGTCCAGTTACCTCCCTGCTTGTAACGAAGTTACATATTTTGAAATGGCATGCACCTGCACCGAAATCGCCTGTGGATAACTTTGGGCAAAGAAAAAGAGCAAGTCCTGCTTTATCCACACCAGATGGCAGGATCGCCAACTTGTACCCAAATCGGAGACTGACCGTACCTGTCTTCAGACACATACTTTGCATTTTTCTAAGCAATTGATCTGAAAACAGATTTTCATGTTATCCACAGCAACCGGCGGTGCTTACTATTACTACTAATTAAAAATAGAACATCTAAGGAATAACAACAGCGCGAAAAAATTCGCGCAAATGAGCGAACCATTTTTTCCAGTTCCGTGTTTTTCAGAACTTTCCGCGGTTGCCGGGAAGGGCATGCCTGTTCACATATACAGTGTCCCTTTGAAGAAAAAGCTGTTTTTCTAGTTATTCACATCAAAATTTGTAGCAACAAGTCTTTATTTGGCTTGTTTTTCAAGCTGAAAACTGAGTTACATCAGAGTGCGTATGCACTTGTGGATAGACAGCATGCAAAACCAGAGATATCCACAAAAATTCAAATT
>JAEZZU010000343.1 GCA_023418355.1 Pseudomonadota bacterium
AGTGTTGCGGCTCCAGAGGTTGGGGCCACGCAAGGCACGGGTGCGAGAAATTTCCATGGTCTGTCTTTCCGCCAAGTTATGAGTCAAATTGGCTTCTAACGTAGATGTATCAAGCGCTAGCAGCTATTTTTATGCAAGCATCAAGCCGCTTGATAGTCAAAAGTTTTGATGCCGGCGGCAATCAGCTCCGGCGTAATCTCCAGCGCCCAAGCCGTGGCAACAGTCGCCAGCAAAGCCGCGTGGTCAGGCTCAAAGCCGTTCACAGGGCGCAGGCTGGTGAGCGTGCCCAGCACGCGTTCCGTGTTGTCCTGCACCAGCACAACTTCCTCGCCCTTAAGCAGCACGGCGCGGCCACCGGCTTCGCGGTGCGCAGCCACGATGGCGTTGTTCGCATTCAGGCTGTAGAACAGCACCTGGCCGTCACACAGGCGTGCCAGATCGGCGGTCTGCGCATCATCGGCATTGAGCACGCCTGCGCCACGCGACAGCACCACATCGATCTGGGTACGCAGCACGCGGGTCATCTGCCCGGCTTCGTAGATGTCGTGGTTCGCCAGCGCTTCGTAGCCGTCCATGTCGGTCACCACACCCACTTGGCAGCGGTCATAGGCCAGACCTTCTTCCAGAATGGAGCGTGCCGAGGTCTGAACCACCGCTGCTTCGGCCAGACGGTTGACCAGCAGGCGGTGGGCCGCATGCCAGTTGGTGTTGTCACCCTTCTGTGTCAGTCGGCCTTCGAAGAAGGTGCCTTCGCTGCTGGCCACGCCGGTGCGCTTGCCAGTCAGCTGCAGCAGCCAGCCTACCAGTCGGGCGATGAAGGCGTTGTGGCGTGTGCCCGCAATGCCCACCACGGGAATGCGTGCGGCCAGGCCTTCGTTGTCACCTTCCTCGGCGGGGAACAGGTGCTCCACAATCGCCTGGCCTACAGGGCGTGCCACGCCCACGCTGGGCTTGAGGTGCATCAGCAGACCGGGGCCACCATTGACTTCCAGAATGGCGCCACCCTGTGCTTCCAGTGGCTTGGAAATGTCATGGCACACCAGATCCACGCCGGCAATATCCAGACCCACCACCTTGGTGGACAGGGCGGCCATATAGGCCACGTCGGGGTGCACATCGTCCGTGCAATCGACCGTCACCACCTTGGCACGGGGGTCATGCTGGCCATTGGGGTATTCGCCGCGCGAAGCCGCCACCACCTTGCCTCCCACCACCAGCAGGCGGTGCACATGGCCAGGCACAAAGCGCTCCACCATCACATAGCGGGTGAGTTTGCGTGCTGCCTCGTAGGCCGCGCGCACTTCGGCTTCGGAATTGAGGTTGACGCTGACGCCTTCACCCTTGTTGGAGTTGTAGGGCTTCACGGTCACGGGCAGGCCCATGTAGTCCGCTTCTTCCCAGGCTGCATCAGCGCTGTAGACCAGCTCCCACTCGGGCACGGGCACGCCACAGGCCTTGAGCAGTTGCTTGCTCAGGTCCTTGTCTTCGGCAATGCCAAAGCCAATGGCGCTGGTCTTGTCGGTTTCGGTGCTCCAGATGCGGCGCTGTGCAGCGCCATAGCCCAGCTGCACCAGATTGCCATCGTTCAGGCGAATGAAAGGAATGCGGCGCGCTGCGGCTGCATTGACGATGCTGGCCGTGCTGGGGCCCAGATAGCGGTTTTCGATTTCGGCCTTGATGGCATCTACGGCCGCCTGCACATCAAAGGGCAAGTTGTTGATGGCCGCCATGATCAGTGCGTGGCCCTGCTTCAGTGCCACATGGGCCACCGACTCTTCAGGGCAGCGGAAGACCATGCGGTACACGCCACGCTGCGAGACGCTGCGGGTCTGACCAAACTCTGCGGGCATGCCTGCCATGTTCAGCAGCTCGATGATGGAGTGCTCCATCACATGACCGCACCAGGTGCCTTCCTGCAGGCGCTCGATGAAGCCACCACGGTGGCCCACGCCACAGTGGTGCTCAATCAAGCCTGGGAGCCAGGCTGTCAGGCGCTCATTGAAACCTTCGATCTTGTTGGAGGGGTAGTCCTCCAGCTCGCCCAGGTCCAACCACACTTCAAGCACTGGACGGTAAGTCCAGACGCTGGGGCCACGAAGGTAAGTGGTGCGAAGCAGTTGGATGTCTTTGAATGTCGCCATGAATAATCAGCGTGGTGTTGAGAAGGCTGGGTCAGAAACCACAGTCTGAATAAGAAAGGCCTATTGTGTGCGGGAGGTAAAACCGAGGCTGTTTGTCAGCCAAACTCTGCCCTGATACGTTCAAGGGTTTAGTTCCTACTCGATGGCAATGCGTTCTTGCAGAGAATACGCCTTGCCCACCCTGTGGCTGAACAGCCAACGCGGGGTTCAAACGATTCAACATGCAACATTTCCATCACGTCGATGCCTCCACCCCATTAGGGGCCGAACTGCGCGAACAACTCGCACCCCATGAAAACGTTCAAGCGGCCTTGCCGGTTGACTTGAGCGTCTCGCTGCGCTTCGCTCCGGGCCTGCTGGCACTGACGGATCAGCGTCTGATCGGCAAAGATGCAGATGGTGCATGGCAGACCTGGCCACTGACCGCAGACCTGCAACTGCGCCTGATTGACCATGCCGGGGTAGGCACACTGGAACTGCACAACCAGACCGAACGCCTGGCATTGTGGCGCTTTACACTGGGCCAGCAGACCCAGGTCATGCATTTTCTTCAGCGTTTTGACCGCCTGCGCGATGCCACAGCAGCTGGCACGCTGCAACAGGCGCTGGTGGCGCCAGAGGAAAGCCGCTGTCCCGCCTGCGGCGAGGTACTGCCTCCTGACAGTGACGAATGCCCGGCCTGCGCCCGCCAGGCTGCGCCCAAGACATCGACCTGGGTGCTGCTTCGCATTGGCCGCTTTGCCAAGCCCTACCGCAAGCTGCTGATTCTGGGCTTCATCCTGACGCTGCTGTCCACGGCCGCGACGCTGGTGCCCCCCTATATGACCATCCCGCTGATGGACGACATCCTTGTCCCCTTCCAGCGCGATGGCAAACCCGTGGACATGTGGCTCACCGGCCTGTACCTCGGTGGACTGCTGCTGTCGGCCCTGCTGGCCTGGGGCCTTGGCTGGGCACGCACCTGGACCATGGCCAAGGTGTCCGAGCGCATTGGCGCGGACATGCGCACCACCACCTATGCGCACATGATGAAGCAGTCGCTGGAATACTTTGGCGGCAAGCGCACGGGTGACCTGATGAGCCGCATCAGCGCCGACACGGACCGCATCAACATGTTCCTGTCGCTGTATGCGCTGGACTTTGTGACCGACGTGATCATGATTGTGATGACGGCGATCATTCTGGCCTCCATCAACCCCTGGCTGGCGCTGGTCACGCTGCTGCCCCTGCCCTTTATCGTCTGGCTGATCCAGAAGGTGCGTGGTCGCCTGAGCGTGGGCTTTGACCGCACCAGCCGCGTCTGGGCCGAAGTGACCAATGTGCTGTCCGACACCATTCCCGGCGTGCGCGTGGTCAAGGCGTTCGCCCAGGAAGAGCATGAGATCGAGCGCTTCCGCCAGGCCAACCAGCGCAATCTGGAAGCCAATGACAAGGTCAACAAGACCTGGTCACTGTTCTCCCCCACCGTGGGGCTGATGACGGAAATCGGCATTCTCATCGTCTGGGGCTTTGGCATCTGGCTGGTGGCGCACGATCAGATCACCGTCGGTGTGCTGGCAGCGTTCATTGCCTATATCGGGCGCTTCTACACACGCCTGGACTCCATGAGCCGCATCGTGAACATCACACAGAAAGCGGCCGCCGGTGCCAAGCGCATCTTTGACGTGCTGGATCAGGTCAGCACCGTGCCCGAGCCCACCAACCCCGTGCAGCTGCCCCAGCCCGTGCAGGGCCGTATCACACTGCAGGACGTGGGCTTTCGCTACGGCAGCCGCCAGGTGATCCGCAACCTGAATCTGGACATCAAGCCCGGTGAAATGATTGGTCTGGTCGGCCACAGCGGCTCGGGCAAGTCCACCTTGGTGAACCTGATCAACCGCTTCTACGACGTGACCGAAGGCAGCATCCAGCTCGACGGCATCGACGTGCGCCGCATGGCCGTGGCCGACTACCGCCGCAACATCGGCCTGGTGTTGCAGGAGCCCTTCCTCTTCTTCGGCACCGTGGCGGAGAACATTGCCTATGGCAAGCCCAACGCCACCCGTGCCGAGATCGTGGCCGCCGCCCGTGCCGCCCATGCGCATGAATTCATTCTGCGTCTGCCCCACGGCTATGACTCCGTGGTGGGCGAACGCGGCCAGGGCCTGTCCGGCGGTGAGCGCCAGCGCATCAGCATTGCGCGCGCCCTGTTGATCGACCCTCGCCTGCTGATCCTCGACGAAGCCACCTCGGCCGTGGACACCGAAACCGAAAAGGAAATCCAGAAGGCGCTGGACAACCTCGTGCAAGGCCGCACCACGATTGCGATTGCCCACCGCCTGTCCACACTGCGCAAGGCGGACCGTCTGGTCGTCATGGACCGTGGCGAAATTGTGGAAGTCGGCCCCCATGATGAACTCATGGCCGCCAAGGGCGCCTACTGGCGTCTGTATGAAGCCCAGGCCCGCCGCGCCGAAGAAGATGCACAGGCTGCCGGTCTGACCGTGGCCCGCGAAGGAGAAAAAGCATGAGTGCCCCATCCATCACCCTGCACCGCAATACCCATGGCCGCCTGTGCCTGACGCTGGCTGACGGCACCTTGCACGAAGACATCACGCCCGTGCGCGCCTTCCCGATTGCTGCGCCCACGGAAGCCATCTCCTTGGTCGGCAGCGACGGCAAGGAGGTCTACTGGATTACCCAGCTGGCCGAGCTGCCCGCCTCCATGCAGCAGTTGCTGGCCGAAGACTTTGCCGTGCGTGAGTTCGTGCCCGAGGTGCTGCAGATCGAAGCCATCGACGCGATTTCCGTGCCCAGCACCTGGACGGTGCGCACCAACAAGGGACAGGCCAGCCTCACGCTCAAGGCCGAAGAAGACATCCGCAAGCTCGAAGGCCGCCACCACCTGCTCATTACCAGCCGTGACGGCGTGCAGTACCGCATCCGTGATGCACGCCAGCTGGACAAGGCATCGCAGAAATTCCTGGAGCGTTTCCTGTAACAGAACGGCCCTCTGCCGAATGGGCAAGGAGCGATTCCGACAAACGGTCGATTTTTTTCAAAAAATCTTCTAAATTTTCGCTCCACGCTGCCGATAAAGGTGACGGAACCGCTTTTTGACGATCACCACGAGCCGAGGGCCTAACCATGTCAATACCACCTGTAGAACGCAATCCCATCCAGTGGACCAACGCCCAAGGTGCGAACTTGTATTCCACAGGTGCGTCTGGCCCTGCTGCCATCCGCCCAGTTCACCCTGTGAACGCCGTCGAGTCCACCGACAAGCTCGGCGAAGGCGTCACGGTCACCATCAAGAGCCCTGAGCGCCCCACCGACGTCAGCCGTGAAGACCGCGACTGGACCGAAGTGCAGGCCAAGCAGGTCAAAGAAGAAGAGCAGGAGCCACCCAAGGAGCCGCTGTACAAACAACTGATTGAGCACATCCAGTCCATGTGGCGCGCCAGTGCCATGGCGGTGGAAGTGTTTGAACAGGCCCAGAAGACCGACCAGCAGGAGCGCAACATGCAGCAGGTGCGCAATGAGCCGCTGACTTACGAAGAGCCCCGCGTCAAGCGCACTGGCGGTCTGTAAGATCTCCATCGAACCAACAAAAAAGCCACTTTCAAGTGGCTTTTTTTGTGCTCCGTTGGCTGATTTGCTTACTTCGCAGCGTTCGCAATCCCGCTGCGCACATGCCCGGCAGGCACATGGGCACTGGCGGACTGCACATGGCCGGTCTGGTCGTCAAAGAAAAAGTCCGGCGCAAACTCACGCAGAAACTCGCCCTTGGGCAGACCGCCTAGGAACATGGCCTCATCCACCTCAATCTGCCAATCCATCAGCGTGCGGATGGCGCGTTCGTGCGCCGGAGCGCTGCGCGCGGTCACCAGCGCCGTGCGCAGGCGCATGCCGCCCGTGTCGCCCTCCTGCACGGCCTGCTGCAGGCGGTGCAGCGCCACCAGCAGCGGCTTGAAGGGGCCGTCCGGCAGGGGCTGCTTCACATGCTCGACCTCGTGCTGCATGAACGCTGCCAGCCCATCGCGCTGGTAGACGCGCTCGGCCTCGTCCGAAAACAGCACGGCATCGCCGTCAAAGGCAATGCGCACTTCCTGCGGATGGGCGTTGCTGGCCCCGGCTGATTCCGTGATCACCCGCGCGGCCGGGTAGCCCAGGTTCAGCGCCTCGGTCACGTCCACCGCATTGGCCGACAGAAAGAGGTGCGCGCCCAGTGGCCGCAGATAGCCATACGGGTCGCGCCCCTGCGTGAACACGCCGCGCTGAATGCTGTCCAGCCCATGGGCTTTGACACTGCGAAACACGCGCATGCCGCTGACCGGGTCATTGCGCGAGAGCACCACCACCTCCACACGGCGCTGGCCGCCCTGGTTAAAGGCCAGCAGCTTTCTCACCAGCGGCAGTGCCACGCCGGGTGCGGCAGGCACATCCAGCCGCTCGCGCTGCAGCTGCACATAGGCGGCGGGGTCATCCTCAAACACACGGTTTTCGGCTTCAAAGTCGAACAGCGCACGCGAAGAGATAGCAACAACCAGTTGGTCCTGCAGTGAAACAGCCATGGTGGAAATGCTCCGGAGCTTTCAGAGAATCAGGGCTTGGCGACGGCCTGCGCGGCAATCTCCAGACTGCGCAGGCGCAGTGCAGGATCGTACACATCACTGACCAGAATCAGCTCATCGGCCTCGCAGTGCTGCTGGATGCGGGCAAAGCCCTGGCGCACCGTCTCTTCACTGCCCACCACCGACATGGCCAGAAAGTCATTCACCGCAGCCTGCTCGCGCGGGCCAATCATCTGCATGAAGCCCTCCAGCGGCGGCGGCATCTTGCCGCGCTGCCCGGTCAGAATGCCGAGCACTCGCTGCTGGCTGCTGGTGGCGAGGAACTGCGCTTCTTCATCCGTAGGCGCAGCCACCACAGGCACGCCCACCATGACATAAGGCTTGTCCAGCACCGCCGAGGGCTGGAACATCTGGCGGTACAGCGCAATGGCCTGGTGCAGAAAGCGCGGCGCAAAGTGCGAGGCAAAGGCGTAGGGCAGGCCCTTCATGGCCGCCAGCTGGGCCGAATACAGACTGGAGCCCAGCAGCCAGATGGGAATATTCGTGTCCGTGCCCGGCGTGGCGCTAATGCGTGCATGGGGGTCCGCAGGCCCCAGCAGGCGCTGCAGCTCGGCCACATCGCGCGGGAAGTCTTCTTCGGTCTCCAGGCGGTCGCGGCGCAGCGCGCGCATGGTGGCACCGTCCGTGCCGGGCGCGCGGCCCAGGCCCAGATCAATGCGGCCCGGATACAGCTCGGCCAGCGTGCCAAAGGCTTCGGCCACCACCAGCGGCGCATGGTTGGGCAGCATGATGCCGCCCGAGCCCACGCGGATGCGCTCGGTCTTGCCTGCGATATGGCCGATCAGCACGGCCGTGGCGGAACTCGCAATGCCGGGCATGTTGTGGTGCTCGGCCAGCCAGTAGCGCACAAAGCCCAGCTCCTCGCATTTCTGCGCAGTGCGCACGGCAATGTCCAGCGCATCGCGCACCGTGCCGCCTTCGCGCACGGGTACCAGATCGAGCATGGAAAGACGTGGCTTTTTGATCCACATACGGCTTTACTCCTGTTTTGAGAGCTTTTAGCGCCTGCAATACCTTGATTTCAGATACTTTTCAATCTGAAACCTTGAATATTCAAGCGCTACCAGCTCACTTTTTTGCAATCTGACGCTGATTCACTTCGTTCTTGCTGACGATCGCCACCAGCACGGCCCAGACGATGGCCACCACCGCCACGCCCCAGTTGTTGTCGCCCATCTCCATGGACACAAAACTCAGCGGCAGCGCAATCAGCGCGCCCAGGCGAACAAAGCGGTTCAGGGTGAAGGCGCTCAGCCGGGCCTTGCACAGCAACAAGGCCACCAGGCTCGCAATGGCCAGGAAGGTGATGTAGAGAAAGGCATCGCCACCGTAAGGAGTGGCCCAGGTACGCAGAGATTCCATCATGCGTACATTGTGAGGCAGAAGAATTGCGCCGCGTGCCTGCAAGGCCTTGGCGCTGCGGGGACATCAGCCCAGCGTCTGCAAAGCCACAGCGTGCATCTGCCACGGCAGTTGCTGCCAGCCACCATAGGCAGGGGCTGGCAGGCGCCAGTCGCCCGCTGTGGGCTGCGCCTGCCCGTACTGCAGCAGCCACTGCACGCAGCGCGCCACACCCGCATGCGTGACCCAGACCACATCACACTGGCCCCGCTGGCTGTCGTGCTGCCAGCTATCGCGCAAGGCCGTGCTCACGCGCTGCAGCATGGCAGACAGGCTTTCCCCACCGCCCGGCGCATGGCGGTACAAGTCCTGAGACCAGGCATCCACGGCGGCTTTGCCAATGTCATTCCAGCTTTGGCCTTCCCACTGGCCAAAATGCATTTCCCGCAGCCGTGCATCAGGCACCAAATTGGCTTCTGAGGCTTGCAGCGCAAGCGCCAGATGCTCACATCTTTGCAAAGGGGAATAGCGCACCACAGCGCCTTGCGGCATCTGCGCCGCAAAACGCATGGCGGCCTGCAGGGTCTGGCCGTGGTCGGCGGGTACATCGAGCTGCCCATAGCACACGCCCGGTGCAATCAAGGGCTGGGCATGGCGCAGCAGCCAGAGCGAAGCAGGCCTGCTCATGCCGCGCACCGCGCCAGCACCACGCCAGCGGCCAGATACATGCCCAGCTCACACAGCTGCTGCGTAGCCCCCAGACAGTCGCCCGTCATGCCGCCGAGGCGGCGCTGAAAACGCCAGCCCATATAGCCCGTGACCACCACGGCCATCAGCAGCCCGGCCACCACGACTGTCCAGCCCAGATAAGCCCACAGCGCCACCACGGCAGGCAGACACCAGAGCAGGCCGGTGATCACCCCACGCCAGCACAAAGGCTGGCCCGCAATGTGCAGCGTCTTGGACGTGGCAGGCAGGCTCACATGGCGCAGCACGCGCATCAGCATCAAGGGCGCGCCGCGCGAGAGCACATGGGTGCAGCACAGCAGCAGTGCGCCAGCGGCCATGTCGATAGACAGCAGCAGCGCCAGCAGCACCACCTTGGTCAGCAGCCCCATGCACAGCGCCATCACGCCGTAAGCGCCCAGGCGGGAGTCCTTCATCACCTCCAGCGCACGCTCGGCAGGCAGATGCCCGCCCAGCCCGTCCGCCACATCGGCCATGCCGTCTTCATGAAAACCGCCAGTGGCACACAGCGTTGCCACGGTGCTCAGCACTGCCGCCACCCAGGGCAACATGGGCTGCCCTGGCAGCACGTAGTTGCACGCCAGCACCACGGCAGCCGCCAGCAGGCCAACCAGCCAGCCCACGCCCGGCAGATGCGCGGCGCTGGCGCGCTGCAGCTCAGGGCTCCAGCCCACCCAGGCAGCCAGCCGCCCCGTGACCGGGATGCGACTGAAGAACTGCACAGCCAAAAGAAAATGACGCAATGCCTGCATGAATCAAAAAAAGGAGCTGCTCTCGCTTATCTATAAATACTTTGCAAGCACTTTGATTTGCTAACTGTTGATAGACAAGCGCAAGCCGCTCCGTTTTTAGTAGTCTACCTACTTCAGGAACAGCTGATAGGCCGGGTTATGGGTTTCCTCCACCCAGGGGTAGCCCAGCTGCTTGAGGAAGGTTTCAAACTTCTTGCTGTCCTTGGCGGGCACCTGCATGCCCACCAGAATGCGGCCATAGTCTGCGCCCTGATTGCGGTAGTGGAACAGCGAGATGTTCCAGGTCGGCGCCATCAGGCTCAGGAACTTGAACAGTGCTCCGGGGCGCTCGGGGAAGACAAAGCGCAGCAGGCGCTCGTCCTGCGCCAGCGGCGAGTGGCCGCCCACCATGTGGCGCAGGTGTTCCTTGGCCATTTCGTCAAAGGTCAGGTCCAGCGCGGCAAAGCCCTGCTTTTCAAAATGCTTGGCGATTTTTTCGCTCTCGCCCTTCGCATTGGTGGTCAGGCCCACAAACACATGGGCCTTGCTGTCGTGGCTGATGCGGTAGTTGAACTCCGTCACATTGCGCGCGCCACCAGGGAGCTTGCCCACCACTTCACAGAAACGCTTGAAGCTGCCACGCTCTTCCGGAATGGTCACGGCAAACAGGGCTTCACGCTCTTCACCCACTTCTGCGCGCTCAGCCACAAAGCGCAGGCGGTCAAAATTCATGTTCGCGCCACACAAAATGGCTGCGTAGGTCTCGCCCTTGGTCTTGTGCTTGGCCACATACTGCTTGATGGCTGCTACCGCCAGCGCGCCGGAGGGCTCCACAATGGAGCGCGTATCCACAAAGATGTCCTTGATGGCCGCGCAGACCTGGTCGCTATCCACCTCGATGTAGTCATCCACCAGTCCCTTGGCAATGCGGAAGGTTTCCTCGCCCACCAGCTTGACCGCTGTGCCATCGGAGAACAGGCCCACATCGGACAGCTCCACCCGCTCACCGGCCTGCACGGACTGCAGCATGGCGTTGGAATCCTTGGTCTGCACGCCAATCACCTTGATCTCTGGGCGCACAGCCTTGATGTAGTTGGCCACGCCAGAAATCAGGCCACCGCCACCAATCGCCACAAACACCGCATCCAGACGAGGGCTGCCCAGCTTTTGCAGCTGGCTGAGCATTTCCATGGCAATCGTGCCCTGGCCGGCAATCACGTCCGGATCGTCAAACGGGTGGATAAAGGTCATGCCCTGCTCTTTTTGCAGCTTGACCGAGTACTTGTAGGCGTCCGAATAGCTGTCACCAGCCAGCACCACTTCACCACCGAGCGCCGCCACCGCATCCACCTTCACCTGGGGCGTGGTCGTAGGCATCACGATCACAGCGCGGCAGCCCAGCTTTTTCGCACCCAGCGCCACGCCCTGTGCATGGTTGCCCGCCGAGGCACAGATCACGCCCTTGGCCAGCTGCTCCTGCGAGAGGTTGGCCATCTTGTTGTAAGCCCCGCGCAGCTTGAAGCTGAACACCGGCTGCTGGTCTTCGCGCTTGAGCAGCACCTTGTTGTGCAGGCGGCGGCTCAGATTCCTGGCGGGTTCGAGATCTGACTCAATCGCCACGTCGTACACGCGAGCATTCAGAATTTTTGTCAGGTAATCAAAAGGCGTGAGTGTCTGTTTCTGCGTCATACAGTGACCAAGCAAGCGGTATCCGGTGAGCGCGGCATACGCCACGCAAAAGAACCCATCATAGGCACTCACGGCAGCGCCAACCATCACCGTGCTGCAACGCCCCCATCGTCAGGGCAAAAAAAAGCCCCGAGCCGCTGGGGCTTGGGGCTGAATCCACCGTTAGAGGAGGTGGAGGAGACAACTGGTGCGCTACAGTCTGAACTGTGGTGTGTCGCTTGCCTGACAAGCGATTAACGCGAAGCCGAAATTGTACGGCGTTTCATGCTGCGCCGCAACAAGATTTCAATGTTTACTGAAATTCCAGATATCCCAGTGTGGACAATGAATTCCGTAAACATCCGTTCTTTCAAAGCAATTGCACAGGAGAAATCACTATGGAATGCACCGTCAGCTGGACCGGCGCAACAGGCACCCGCTCGGGTATGGGCTTTATCGCTGAAACCGGCAGCGGCCACGTCCTCGCCATGGATGGTGCGCCCGATGAGCGCAACCCCGCCAATGGCGGCCAGAACCTGGCCCCACGCCCCATGGAAGCGCTGCTGGCAGGCACCGGCGGCTGCACGGCCTACGACGTGGTCCTGATCCTCAAGCGCGGCCGCCACGACGTGCGCGGCTGCAGCGTGAAGCTCGAAGCCGAGCGCGCTGAAGTGGAACCCAAGGTCTTTACCAAGATCAATATGCACTTCACCGTGACCGGCAAGGGCATCCCCGCCGCCGCCGTCGAACGCGCCATCGCCATGAGCCACGAGAAATACTGCTCCGCCAGCATCATGCTGGGCAAGACCGCAGAGATCACTACCAGCTTTGAGCTGATTGAGGCCTGACACGGCAACAACGGTCGGCATCAACAACTGATCTGTACGCACAAGCGCCTATATGGCGCTTTTTTTTATTTGTGCGCGATGGCCATGAATTTCATGAAAGTATCCACACACTTTCTTCGCACCAAAGAATGTAAGCAAATGTCATGAGCCCTGCATTCATGAACCGCCAAGCAGCCCTGATTCCCTGTGTTGCACCAAGACAACAAAAACCGCCGTTTTTTGCGTCGTGACATGGTTTTTCTTTGCGCAAGACGGCCCTCTCTGGTGCAATAGCCAGCAACTTCCCCACCAGGAGGTTGGCGCGTCTTGCAGCAACTGCACCGCTTTATGCACCAGGCCCTGCAATGCGCCTTCAACAAACCTTGGAGTATCAAATGAAGAAATCTCTGATCGCTTTGGCAGCTGTTGCTGCTTCCGGCGCCGCAATGGCTCAATCTTCCGTGACCCTGTACGGTGTTGTGGACACTTCCGTTGGCTACGTGAAGGGCGCAGAAAGCGTTTCCGGCCTGCTGAACAACGGCAACAGCACCAGCCGTCTGGGCTTCCGCGGCGTGGAAGACCTGGGTAACGGCCTGAAGGCTGAATTCGTTCTGGAAGGCCAAGTGGATCCTGACAACGGCGGTGACGGCTTCAACTTCAAGCGTCAGTCGACCGTAGGTCTGGCTGGTGAATTCGGTCAAGTGCGTCTGGGCCGTGCTCTGACTGCATCCTACAACGCCGTAAGCCGTTACGACGTGTTTGGTACAGTGGGTCTGGGTTCTTCCCTGATGTGGTCTACAGGCGCCGCCACTGTGACAGCAGAGCAGCTGTTTGGCGGCAATGCCGCTGACGCCGTCAAGACTGCTGGCTACCAAAACCGCGCCAACAACATGGTGAGCTATATCTCCCCCAGCTTTGCTGGCTTCAAGTTCGGCGTTGACTACGGTTTTGGCGAACAAAGCAGCAGCCGTGATGGCCGCTACTGGGGCTTTGGCGCAACCTATGACAACGGCCCTCTGAGCTTGGGCCTGGGTTATGATCGCCTGAACAACCTGACTGCTTCTTGGGAAGCAGTTGCTCCTAGCACAGAGTTCATCGATGCCCAAGTTGATGCCAAGACATGGCATGTGGGTGGTAGCTACGACTTCGGCGTAGCCAAGATCGCTGCTGCTTACAAGCAACAGACCAATGCTGCCGACTTGGATTGGAATGACGGCACCGATGATTTTGAAGAGTCTCGCAAGCAGAAGATCAAGTCCTACCTGCTGGGTGTTTCCGCTCCTGTGGGTGCCGCTGGTGTTGTGAAGGCTTCCTACAACAACTACAAGTGGTCTGACAGCTCCGCCAAGGCACAGCAATTTGCTCTGGGCTACGTTCACAGCCTGTCCAAGCGCACTGCTGTGTACGGCACATACGCTTACATCAAGAACAAGAATGGTGCTGACCTGTCTCTGAACAGCGCCTTCTCTGCTGCTGGCCTGAAGGACGGCAAGAAGCAACAAGGTATCCAAGTTGGCGTTCGCCACGCTTTCTAATTGGTTGCAGGCTTAGGCCTGCTGCTGATGAAGCAATCAAAGCCAGCCTTCGGGCTGGCTTTTTTGCGTTTGGCTTTTGGCAGGCCAAGGGAAAACCAGCGTGGTTTTCATGCCAGTGCATCTTTTCGAACGCATGTGCTTTTCTAGAATGGTTTTTGCACCCATACCTATTCATTGGTTTGAAATCAAGGAGACAAAAGATGCAAAAAACAATTCTGGGAGCAGCCATTGCCGCCATCTGCGGCCTTGGCACATCCGCCGCCATGGCACAGCAAGCGTCTACCAGCAAGGTAGAACTGTGGGGTATTGCTGATGCAGCGATCCGCCACACCAACAACGAAGGTCCCAACAAAGGCAGCTTGACCAAAATGATGGGCGGCGGCATGTCCCAGAGCCGCTGGGGTATCAATGTGGAGGAAGACCTGGGCGGCGGCACAAAGGCACTGGTGCATCTGGAACACCGTTTTAATCTGGACACCGGGGAAAAGAATGCCAACGATCCTTTCTTCCAGCTGTCCTATGTGGGCCTGCAAGGGCCCTATGGCCGCCTGACCATGGGCCGCCAGTGGAACGTGCTGTTTGATGTGGTTTCTTCCACCTATGCCTCCTTCCCCTATTCGCCCTATATGGATGCCTATAAGCCAGAGCTGGGCATGGCAGCAGGTGCTCGTACCAGCAATGTGCTGAAATATATGCTCGCAACCCCTGACCGCAGCTGGGTGGGTTCGCTGCAATATTCTTTTGCTGAAGGCAATAACACCAAAGCTGTAGAAAGCGCAGCAGTACGCTTTGGTGAAAGTGCTTTAGCAGGAGGCACCCCAGGAGCTTTGCAAGCTGTCCCGCTAGGCATGGGTTATGAAGCTCAAGTTGACGGATTAATTAAAAATGTAGATCCCAATAATCCAGCGCCAGGCACAGAAGGCTTAATAAACAGTGTTAAATCGTCAGCCGCTGGTGCACTGAAAACAGCCGGTGGTTTTCTACGTTATTCCAAAGATGGGATTTCTTTGGGCGGCGGTTATTTACGCACCCACCTACCAGGCAAAACAAAGCTCGATGCTTGGACATTGGGAGGTTCTTACCGAAAAGACAAGCTGTACATCAATGCGGGCTATGGGGTAAACAAGGTTAAACGCCCTACCTTTAATGGAAGCAATATACAAGATTACGTAGAGTACGCTGCCAGCATGTATGTAGACCAGCAAGTGCTGAATGCCTTCTGGGAAGGCCAGACCAATGGTGGCTTCCAGGCTGGAAATGCTGATAAGCGCACCATGTACAAGCTAGGCTTTGGCTATCAAATCACCCCTCAAATCAATGCAGGAGTGCACTACTACCATGCCAAGCAAAAAGGTTCTGTCGACGGAAGATCCAATGGCAAGGCTGACTTTATGGTGGCACTGGCCAATTACGCCTTCAGCAAGCGCACCGATGCCTACTTTGGTGTAGACCACACCAAGGTACGTGGTGGAGAGGATATGTATCTAGACAAGACCAGCAAAGCCCGCAGCCGCACCGGTATTACCGTTGGCCTGCGCCATCGCTTCTAATACCTAAGAGGCAAAATAAAAAACCGGCTTTGTGCCGGTTTTTTATTTAAATTTCAGAACGCTTGCTCTGCATATTATTTTGCAGATCCTTGAGTTTTTCAGACAAACCCTCACCAATATTCAATGCCACTGCCGTTGCCAGAATATCAATAATCAGCAAGTGCAAAAGTCTGGAGGCCATGGGCGTATAAAAGTCTGATCCTTCCAGATTGTCCGCAGCCAGATGAATATGGCTGATGTTTGACAAAGGTGTATGACTGGAAGTAATGCAAATAATGGTCGCACCATTGTTTTTGGCAATCTGCGCCACATCGAGCAGGTCTTTGGTTCGGCCTGAGTTGGAAATCAGAATTGCACAGTCGCCATGCGTCAGCATGGTGGCACCGATCACCTGCAAATGGGTGTCGCTGGAGGCATGGCTAGAAATACCTAGTCGCAAAAACTTGTGCTGCGCATCCTGAGCGACCACACCTGAATTGCCTACGCCGTAGATTTCCAACCGTTTTTTCTTGCGCCAGGTATCTACGATGGCCTGAACAGCCTGCTCAACCGCCTGTGGAGAAGCCGCATTGCGGTACTGCAAAAAGGCAGCGACCGAGTTATCGATGACTTTGACCAGTACATCCGCCGTCTTGTCATCCGCATCAACGCTGCGGTGCACATAGGGCACGCCTTCGGCCACATTGCCAGCGAGCTTGAGCTTGAAGTCGGCCAGGCCGTCATAGCCCATGCTGCGGCAAAAGCGCACCACCGTAGGCTTGCTGACATTGGCTTGTTCTGCCAGCTCGCGCACTGGCAGACGTGCAAAGCTGTGAGGATCTGCCAGCACGAGCCGCCCCACCCTTTGCTCAGCGGGCGCCAGAGAAGGAAGAGATGCTGCAATTCGGTCAAGCATGGAATGTCCAATCAGTCATACACGTAAAGCCCAGATTTTGCGCCACGAACAACAAGCACATAGGCTCTCGGGCGTTGCAGAGCGTGCTATCCCTGAAGCGCACTACACTTGCCACACCTATAAAAACACATAACGCTCGCGAGACGTCATGAATCAACTCGAACAGCTCAAGCAATACACCACCGTGGTGGCCGATACGGGAGATTTCCAGCAAATCGCCCAGTTCAAGCCACAGGATGCCACCACCAATCCGTCCCTGATTTTGAAAGCCGTCCAGCAAAGTCAGTATCGCCCCTTGCTGCAAGCCACCGCCAACCAATGGCGTGCTGCTCCACTGGATGAAGTCGTGGACCGTCTGCTGGTGAAGTTCGGGTGTGAAATTCTCTCCGTGGTTCCTGGCCGTGTCTCCACGGAAGTCGACGCACGTCTGTCTTTTGACACCGCGGCGACCGTCACACGTGCCGAGCGACTGATCTCTCTGTACGAAGCTGCAGGCGTACATATTGACCGCGTACTGATCAAGATTGCAGCGACCTGGGAAGGTATTCAAGCCGCCCGCCAGCTGGAGCAGCGTGGCATCCACACCAATCTGACTTTGCTGTTCTCCAAAGTGCAGGCTGTAGCCTGCGGAGATGCCAAAGTGCAGCTGATCTCCCCGTTTGTAGGCCGTATTTACGACTGGTACAAAAAGCAAGCAGGCTCGCAATGGGATGAAGCGGCCATGACAGGCGCCAACGACCCTGGCGTGCGCTCCGTGCGTGCCATCTACGACTATTACAAGCACTTTGGCATTACCACTGAAGTGATGGGTGCCAGCTTTCGCAACACCGGTCAGATTCTGGCGCTGGCAGGCTGCGATTTGCTGACCATCTCTCCCGACTTGCTGGCACAACTGCAGCTCCACGATGCCCCTGTCACCCGCGCATTGCATACAGACACCGCCAAGCAGCAAGACCTGCAGCGCGAGCACTATGACGAAGCCAGCTTCCGTCTGGCACTGAATCAGGATGCCATGGCCACCGAAAAGCTGGCCGAAGGCATTCGTGCTTTTGTCGCGGATGCGGAAAAGCTGGAACAGCTGATACGCTCCGTTTAAGCCAACTTTCCCCCACATAGAGGCAGGCATTCAGTACGACCTGCCCATGGAGACACTTTTTATGCACTCTGTTGTCATCAGCGGTACAGGCCTGTACCAGCCCCCCTGCACCATCACCAATGCGGAACTGGTGGAAGCTTTCAACCAGTATGCCGATCTGCACAACCAGCGGTTTGCTGCAGAAATTGCTGCAGGCACGCATACGCCCATGCAGCACTCCAGCGTGGAGTTCATTGAAAAAGCGTCTGGTATCCGCCAGCGCTATGTGCTGGAAAAAACCGGGGTGCTGGACCCCCTGCGCATGTATCCACGCTTTGAAGAGCGGGGGGACGAGCAGCTGTCGCTGATGGCAGAGATTGCCGTGGCTGCGGCCCAGCAGGCTATGCAGCAGGCAGGCAAAACCGGCGCTGACATCGACATGGTGCTGTGCGCGGCATCGAACATGCAGCGCGCTTACCCTGCCATGGCGGTGGAGATTCAGCAGGCGCTGGGAGCTGGTGGATATGGCTTTGACATGAATGTGGCCTGCTCCTCCGCCACCTTTGCACTGGAGCAGGCGGTCAATGCCGTGCGCTGCGGCTCGGCACGCTGCGTGCTGATTGTGAACCCCGAGATCACTTCTGCCCACCTGGAATGGCGCGACAGAGACTGCCACTTTATTTTTGGTGATGTGTGCACGGCCATCATCGTCGAGCGTGCGGACACCGCCACCAGCACCGACTGCTGGGAAGTGCTGGGGACGCGACTGGCCACGCAGTTTTCCAACAACATCCGCAACAATTTCGGCTTTCTGAACCGCAGCGAAGACAGCGACCCGGCAGCACGCGACAAGACTTTCCGCCAGGAAGGCCGCAAGGTATTCAAGGAAGTGGTGCCCATTGCGGCCGAGCACATTGCGACCCACCTGCAGCAGCTGTCGCACGCGCCCGCTGACATTCGTCGCTACTGGCTGCACCAGGCCAATCTGAGCATGAACCAGCTGGTGCTGAAAAAGCTGGTGGGCGAAGCCACAGAAGACCGCGCCCCGCTGATTCTGGACGAGTTTGCAAACACCGCCTCTGCAGGCTCTATCATCGCGTTCCACAAGCACCGCAACGATTTGGTCCCTGGGGACCTCGGCGTCATCTGCTCTTTTGGTGCTGGGTATTCGGTAGGCAGTGTCGTCGTGCGCAAGCAATAAGCGCGGCTCACACGTGCCAGCCTGACAACAGGCGTATGCACGGCGGTGTGAGCAGATCTCAGCGGAGAACACAGTTTGGTTTGCAATACAAGGCCTGAATGGGCGCAACTTGAGGCCCACTTTCACAGCATGGAGGGCGGTCTGGATCTACAGGCAGCTTTCAGGCAGGACCCGCAGCGTCTGGCACATCTGAGCCAGCAGGCACCGCATGTATTTGCGGATCTGTCCAAGAACTGGATCGTTCCGCAGACCGAAACGCTGCTGTCACAGCTGGCCCAGGCCTGCCAGGTTCATGCCCTGCGCGATGCCATGCTGGCCGGGCAAACCATCAACAACACCGAGACCCGCGCTGTGATGCACTGGCTGCTGCGCACACCGCGTGATGGGGGCTTGCTGCGCACGCACCCTGTGGTGCAGCAGTGGAACCCGCATATGCAGCAGGCACTGCAGTCCGTGCACGACACGCTGGATGCCATGCTGGCTTTGGCCGAGCAGGTCCGCGCCAATCCACAGATCACCGACGTGGTCAATATCGGCATTGGTGGTTCACACCTTGGGCCCGAAGTCGTGGTGCAGGCGCTCGAAGACTGGGTGGATGGAGACAAGCATTTCCACTTTGTCTCCAATGTGGACGGGCATGAACTGGGCCATGTGCTGCGCAAGGTTCGTCCTGAAAGCACGCTGTTTCTGATTGCCTCCAAGTCGTTTACGACTGCGGAGACCATGCTCAACGCACGCTCTGCGCGCGCCTGGTTTCTGGAGCATGGTGGCAGCCAGCACCCGGGCGATGCCTGCAGCATTGACCAGCATTTCGTCGCGCTCACGACCAATACCGAAGCTGCTGCTGCGTTTGGCATTTCCCGCACGCTGGGTTTCTGGGACTGGGTAGGTGGCCGCTTTTCGCTGTGGTCGGCCATTGGCCTGCCGATTGCAATTGCCATTGGTGCCGAGCAGTTCCGCCAGATGCTGCAGGGCGCGCATGCCATGGATGCGCATTTTTTCTCTGCACCCGACGCGCAGAACCTGCCCATGCGGCTGGGGTTGCTGGATGTGTGGAATCGCAATTTCTGCGGTTTTGGCAGCCGCTGCATTGCACCCTACAGCCACGGCCTGCGCAGGCTCACCGCCTATCTGCAGCAGCTGGAAATGGAAAGCAATGGCAAGGGTGTGACACGCGATGGACAGAAGCTCTCTGTCCCCACGGCACCCATTGTCTGGGGTGAGCCGGGCACCAATGGCCAGCATGCCTTCTTTCAGATGCTGCACCAGGGGCCAGATGTCATCCCCGTGGAATTCATTGCGCTGCGCGATGGCGGCAAATACCTGGGTGCGCACCACCAGAGCCTGGTCATCAACGCCATTGCCCAGGCCCAAGCGCTGATGGAAGGCCGCTCAGGTGACGGCGCAGAGCGTGACTGCCCCGGTAACCGCCCCAGCACTTTCCTGCTGCTGCAGGCACTGGACCCGGCCTCGCTGGGGGCCTTGATTGCCCTGTATGAACACCGCATCTTTGTCTCAGGTGCGGTATGGGGCATCAACAGCTTTGATCAGTGGGGCGTAGAGCTTGGCAAAAAGCTGGCACAGCAACTGCGTGCACGCCAGCAGAGTCAGGACTGGACGGGGGTTGACCCCTCCACCGTGGCGCTGATGCAGCGGCTGGCAGAGTCTCCTGTCAACGGCAACTAAGCCCCCTGAGCGTTACAGCTGGTTCAGATCGGGCTTTTCGTGCAGCGCAGCGTTGAGCTGGTCGATCACGATGGCCCAGTCATCATCGCAGTAGAGCCGTTCGCGCAGCATCTGCGCCTGCTGGCGATTCCAGCAGGGGGCTTCATGGAGCAGCATGCCTTCAGGCAAAGGTCTGTGGTGTGCAATGAACTGCTGGATGCTGTCAGGGTCATTGGGCAGCCCCAGCTGTGCGAAGAGTTCCGTAAATCCAGGCTGAGATTCACCGGGGATCAAAGACATAAGCCAGCTCCTTTGCAGTCAAGTTGTAGGTGTGCGGCATGCAGGGCTGGCGCCCTGCACCACCATGTGCTTCAGACCATTCAGACCATGGCGATGGACACCGCCTTGGGCACCAGATAGGCCTCCAGCGCTTCCGGGCCTCCTTCTGAACCATAGCCGGAATCCTTCACACCGCCAAATGGCATTTCTGCCGAGGCCACGGCGGGCTGGTTGATCCACAGCATGCCGGTTTCTACCTGCTGGCTCAGCAGGTGGGCGCTCTTGAGTGACGCCGTGAACGCATAGGCGGCCAGGCCATAAGGCAGGCGGTTGGCTTCGGCAATGGCTTCTTCCAGCTTCTCAAACGTGCGCAGTGCCACCACGGGGCCAAAGGGTTCGTTGTTGAACACATCAGCATCCAGCGGCACATCGGCCAGCACCGTGGGGGCATAGAAGTTCCCCACATCGCTCAAGGTCTTGCCGCCCAGCAGCAGCTTGGCGCCTTTGTCCTGCGCATTGGCAACCAGCGACTTCATGGCGGTGATGCGACGTGGATTGGCCAGCGGCCCCATCTTGGTATCAGGCTCCAGGCCATTGCCCACCTTGATGGAGGCAAAGTAGTCCACCACGCGTTCCGTGAACTGTTTTTCCAGGCTCTTGTGGACCAGAAAGCGGGTGGGCGAAATGCAGACCTGCCCCGCATTGCGCAGCTTGGCGGCACCTACGGATTTGACGGCCAGTTCCACATCGGCATCTTCAGCAATGATCACGGGCGCGTGGCCGCCCAGCTCCATGGTGCAGCGCTTCATGTGCGCACCAGCCATGGCTGCGAGCTGCTTGCCCACGGCCGTGGAGCCCGTAAACGTCACCTTGCGGATGGTGGGGTGGGGAATCAGATAGCTCGAAATTTCTGCGGGATCGCCATAGACCAGGCCGATCACCCCGGCTGGCACGCCAGCATCCACAAAGCACTGGAACAGCGCTGCAGGCGATGCAGGCGTTTCTTCCGGCGCCTTGCACAGGAAGGAGCAGCCCGTAGCCAGTGCCGCGCTGATTTTGCGCACGATCTGGTTGACGGGGAAGTTCCAGGGCGTAAAGGCGGCAACAGGGCCAACAGGCTCCTTGATTACCAGCTGCTGCACATCGCCCCGGCGTGCAGGCACGATGCGGCCGTACAGGCGCAGCGCTTCGTCCGCAAACCATTCGATGATGCCCACACCCGCCAGCACTTCCACACGCGCTTCGGCCAGCGGCTTGCCCTGTTCCTGCGTCAGCAGCGCCGCGATCTGGTCTGCACGCTCCTTGAGCAGGGCAGCAGCCTTGCGCATGATGGCCTGGCGCTCATGCGCGCTGGTGTGCTTCCAGATCGCAAAGCCCTTTTCAGCGGCAGCCAGTGCACGGTCCAGATCTTCCTTGCCGGCATGGGCCAGCTGGCCAATCACTTCGCCCGTTGCGGGGTTGCGCACGGGCATGGTCTTGCCGCTGGCGGCGTTCTGCCATTGGCCGTCGATGAGCAATTGGGTGTCGGGATAGGTGTGGCTCATGGTGCTTGCACTCACAGAAAGGAAAAGGTGAAAACTTGCTTTCAGTATTTCAAAATAGATAGCTGTTTGCGCTTGTGTAGCAATAGATTCACTGCAAAAGTATTTGCAAAGCCTTGAAACACCAGCGCTAGCCGCTTCACTTTTGAAAAACTAAGCGATAAACCATTGTAGGAAGCGCAGTGCGCAATGCCATAGTGGATGTACGGTAGGCCACTCAGTGGCAATGCACCGTGCCCGCCTTGCGATCCATATGGCAGCACTGGCCCGGCGGCGAGTCCTTGCGGCATCCACCGCCATGTGCCCAAGTCTGAGAACAAGTCAGTATCAACATGCATGCGCAGATCAGGTGTTTCATTGCGTACTTCACAGGAATGAGGAGCGAATGCCTGACACCTTAGCGCGTCTGCCTCGTAGAGGCTGTCATCCATGTGCGGATATGGTCCATGCAAAAAGAAGCCCACCGAAGTGGGCGAAGGACCATGTACCAACTGCCATGGCACACGGAGGGATACTTTACAAAGCGAGGCTATGCCTTACTGGCTGAGCTTGAGAGTGCCTTTCATCATCGATGCATGGCCGGGGAAGGAGCAGAAAAAGCTGTAGTTCTCGCCAGCGGCAAGCTTTCCCACATCCAGTGTCAGTGTGTCGCTTTCTCCACCGCCGATGAGCTTGGAGTGCGCCAGCACGCGGCCGTCGCCGGTCTTGAGGTAGTCGTTCGCGACCCCTGCACTGATACCGTCTTTCGCCACGGCGGCCACGTCTGCCGTCTTGGTGATCACCACGTTATGCCCCATGGCGGTCTTGGGCAGCTTGCCCACATGCTTGAGCGTAATGTCAAAGCTTTTGCACGAGCTGGGCACTTGCAGGCTCTTCACATTGAACTGCATGGCGTCATTGCTTTCCACGGTCACGGCGCAGTCGGATGCCATGACAGCCGGCGTCGCCAGCAGGCCAGCCACAGTGGCGGCCGTTACGCACAGTGCGCGCTTCATTGTCTTCATACACATTCCTTGGCAGCAGGCCGCACACGCCGCCTGCTGCATCACAGCTTTACTTCACGACGTTCTTGGCACCGCGCACAGCCACCACTTCGATTTCCACCAGATAGGCGGGGTTGGCCAGCGCAGCGATTTCAAAGGCCGAGCGTGCAGGCAGGTTGGGCTGCTCGGCGGTTCCGAAGAACTGGGTGTAGCCCTTCATGAAGCCGGCAAAGTCCATCTTGTTGCCCTTGTTGGGGTCCTTGACCAGGAAGACCTGCATCTTGATCACATCGGACATGCTCAGGTCCATGGACTTGAGCTGCGCTTCAATGCTTTTGAGCACGTTCACGGTCTGACCTTCGGTGTCGCCACCGTATGCAGCAGGATCAGTCGGGTCCCTGCTCTTGTCGACCACGCCAGGCACCTTGCCCGACAGATAGATGGTGCTCACACCAGGGCTGACTTCCACGGCATTGGAGATGGGAAAGCTGGAGCCGGGGATCTTGTAACGGATCACTTCGCCCGCAGACGCTGTCGAAGAAAACACAGCCGTTGCCAGCAGACCAGCCAGCAGCAAAGGAGTACGCAAAGACATGGGAATACCTCTTTCAATCAAAAAAAGTGAAGTGCCCCGCAGGTCAAAGCCCGCGGGACCGGGGATTACTTGCGGAAGACCTTGACGTCTTCTGCCTTCACCGCGTCAGTGAACTGGTTGCCAAAGTGCGTACGCACATAGTTCACCACTTCGGCGACCTGCTCGTCATCCAGACGATGGGCAAAACTGGGCATGCCATGCAAACCGTTCATGACCACGCCCACGGGGTAGGCGCCTGCGGCCAGCTTTTCATTGCCTGCCAGCGCGGGGTAGAAACCCACTTCATGTGCGCCCTGGCCTTGCGTCATATGGCAGCCCTGGCAGATGGCCTGGTAGATCTTTTCGCCATCGCGCTGGGTGTTCAGTCGGCGATCGCTGGAAAAACCAGCCTTGAGCTGCTCGACCTGCGCATCAGAGATGGCAAACACTTCAGCAGCAGTGCCAGTGACAGGGCCTGCGAAGGCGGACAGACTGGTCATGCCAGCCAGCACCACCGCTGCGACAGACAGACCACGGTGCAGATTCTTTGTGCTCATAGCGTTGATTCCTTTCAGGTGGTCTGACTCAAACATTCACAGCCTTGGCGTGCAGGCGCTGTACGGCGTCCAGGGCCGACAGCACGGCACCTTCCTGCCATGCGGGAATGAACGAGATGTGCTCGCCCGCCAGCACCAGACGGTTGTCGATCTGGGCCAGGTTGTCGTAGTGCTGTGCGCGCAGTTCGTCGGTCCAGGAACCGAAGCAGCCCTGAATCCATGGAATGCGGTGCCATGCCACGGATGCGCCGTTGAGGAATTCCTGCTTGTACTGGGGGTGGATCTGACTGCCGTACTCCAGCGCCAGACGGATACGTTCCTTGGGCGTGAGCGAAGCAAAGCGGTAGGCGTTGGTGTTCTCGAACGCGTAGGCGCCCAGCAGCACGGCAGGACCGGCTTGCATGTAGTCGTTCGAGGGGTAGGAAATCTGCTGGATGGGCAGGTCGGTATTGGTAATACCACCGTAGATGCGCTCGTCCTCTTCCCAGAAACGACGCTTGAATTCCAGACCGATCTTGACCGAGCTGCCGTAGGGCAGTGCCTCGATACCGGCACGCATCTTGTCGCCCACCTGGATGTCCATTTGCGCCATGATGGATGCGGGAATCGTGCACACGCACCAGTCGGCTGTCACTTGCTGCTGCACGCCATTGCGGGTGTAGCTCACGGTCACGTTCTTTTCGCTCTGCGCAATTTTTGTGACCTTGGCACCGTACTGGATGGCATTGCCCAGATCCTTGGCCATGGCCTTGGGCAGCATGTCCATACCGCCATGGGGCTGGAAGATGGTGCTGTGGAATTCGGTCAGGTTGCCTGCACCGATCTGACCCCACAGGTTGGACTGCAGCACATCGCTCAGGCCAATGACTTCCGACGCCTTGGCGCGTGCCATCAGGCCACCGCCGTGGTCGATATCAAAGCCGCGGTATTCGCTGGTATGCAGGCTGGAGACATAGCGGTAGTCCTTGTCCAGCGCGCCAGTGCTCTTCAGGCTGGCCAGCAGCTTTTCTGCATCTTCCTTGCTGATGACCGTATCCAGAGCACCTTGGTTGACCGCCTTGGCCAGCAGCTCCGCCGTGTGTCCACGGTAGTCCGTTGCGATATGGCGGAAACGCTGGGGCTTGCCACCAAAGGCCTTGCTGTTGTGCACATAGGCGTTGTGGTTCACCTGGTTGAACACATCCAGCTGAATGCCATAGCGACGGTACAGGTCCATCATGGCGTGGTGGTTGTGGGGCACGCGCCATGGGCCAGGGTTCAGGTAGTTGCCCTTGGCAAAGCCGACGGTCTGGGTGGTGCCGTCCAGTTCGGTCAGCACATCACCGCCGCGCAGCGACCAGGAACGGCCACCGGCGCGGTTCTGGTACTCCAGCACCGTCACTTTGTAGCCAGCATTGCGCAGCTCAATGGCCGACACCATACCTGCCAAGCCAGCACCCAGCACCACGACGGATGCGCCAGGCTTGGCCTTGCTGAGCTTGATAGGGCCGGAATACGAAGATTCAGCAGCATGGCCCAGCGTACCCATGGCGGAGTACATGGCTGCGCCACCTGCCATCTGGCCAATCATGGTGAGGAGTTTTCGCCGTGTCAGTGGAGTTTTTTCTTCTGGCATAGAACAGAGCTTTCAGTTTTCGACATACGAACTACCGTACGTCATGACCGTTTATCGCAACTGTCGTGCCAGCTTTTGTTCCGTCAGCATCTCTCCTCTAAGCAGCCTTTCACACGGCCATTTGCACCAAAATGTGCTGATCCGCACCAGGTCATGCCCTAATGTGCACGCACTAACGTTGAGAAATGGTGCACACAAGCTGGCGCAAAAAAGGCCTGCACATGCAGGCCTCACAGGGGCGATCAGCAAGCGCTGAATGCCTTAGTCGATCTTTGCGCCAGATTCTTCCACCACCTGTTTCCAGTGCGCCAGCTCCGCAGGCAAGCTGTCCGCAAAGCTTTGCGGCGTGGACTGCACAGGCTCTGCGCCCAGCGTCTTCAGGCGCTCCTGCATGGCGGGGGTAGCCAGTACACGGGAGATTTCGGTATAGACCTTGTCGATGATGGGCTGCGGCGTACCAGCCGGTGCAAACAGGCCGTACCAGGATGTCACCGCCAGATCCTTGAGCACAGGAATCTCGGGGGCCAGCGGTGTAGGTTTGTCTGAGGCCACGCCCAGCACGCGCAGCTTGCCGCTGGTCACGAACGGCATCACGCCCGGGAAGCTGCCAAAGGTTACAGGCAGCTGGCCTGCCACCACATCGGTGGCTGCCGCGGCGGCGCCCTTGTAGGGCACATGCAGCATTTCCACGCCCTTCTGTTTCTTCAGTATTTCGCCCAACAGGTGGTTCAGCGTGCCATTGCCAGCCGAGGCATAGGCCACCTGGTTCGGATGCGCCTTGGCATAGGCCACCAGCTCGTCATACGTCTTGGCGGGAAGCTGTGGGTTCACCACCAGCAGATACGGCGCCACGGCGAGCTGCATCACCGGCGTGAAGTCCTTGATGGCATCAAAACCCGTGCGCGAATACAGGGCGGGGTTGATGGTGTGCGCGCTTTGCGCCGTCACCAGAAAGGTATAGCCATCAGGGGCACTGCGTGCCACCTGGCTGGTGCCCACGTTGCCGTTGGCACCAGCGCGGTTTTCCACGATCACGGGCTGGCCCAGCGAATTTTCCAGACTCTGCGCCACGGCACGCGCAATCACGTCATTGGCGCCGCCGGGGTTCTGCGGCACGACAAAGGTAATGGGCTTGGTGGGCCAGCTGTCCTGCGCGCAGACGGCAGGCGCAACGGTAGAGAACAGGGTGGCAGCAACCGCCGCCAAAGCAGCGCGGCGAGAGAACGTGGCATGCACAGGCATCACAACTCCAAGTACGTCAATGGGAAGCCGACCGCTGCGCACAGCGGTGATGAAAACGGACTTGCTGCTTGTGGCGTGCAAGAAAAATTGGTTCATCACGGAATGTCGGGGTAGTTGCCCCTCAAACAGAAACAGCGGTGACATTTCAAGCATGATGGTTGTGCGACCAATCAACATGCAAGAAAGCACCGCTGCATGCACAAAGATAC
>JAEZZU010000292.1 GCA_023418355.1 Pseudomonadota bacterium
TCCGCCGTCACGTTGATAGTGGCAGGGGTGGTGGCCTCCAGCGCCGTTTTGAGGTCTGCGGCGGTGGATACAGCGGTGGAGCCGCCGCCCGCAGTACCCGTTGCTGGGAACGCCGCTTGAATTACAACCTTGGTATCGTTATATAAAATTCTGTCAAAAGGCACAATACCGTTCACTGTGAAGCCTTTCAGATCTTCAGCGGTCAGCCCCGCAAAGGTATAGCCGGTTTTGGCATTCAGCACGATTTGCAGCCTGTAAATCGTTTCGGGGGCAAAGTCTGCGCCATTGAATGTACCGCTGGGATCGTACCACTCAATTATGGCCGTATATTGGTCGGTTGCGGGAATGTTCCTCTGGGGCGCATTGCCCGTAGCTGGAGTGACTACGCCCAAAATCGGCGCGGGGGGTATCTGGATATCGTCACTGCCCTCCACGGTCTTGATTTGCACATATTTAAAGTCTGCGCTCCATGTAAAGGCACTGGCGGTGGTAAAGACAGTGCCGTCCGCCGACAAGCTCCATTTGGCGGTATAGGAAGCGGGCAGCTCGCTGGGGGCTTTGTTGAACGCGCTTTTGCTGGTGGACGACGCCGTCACTGTACCCCCGCTGATGCGCAGCGTGCCGAAAACATCTGTGGAAATGCCATCGCCCGTAGCTGTAACGGTTAAGATGCCACTGCCGCTGATGTTAAGGTTGCCTTTGCAATAAACGCCATCTGCGCCATCTGCGGTGACAGAAGAAGCGCCCACAAGCACCAGATTGATGGTTTCGTCATAGCCGCAGTTCAGGATGATACCTTGGCCTTGATATCCATTCAACGTCAAGGTGGCACTGCTGGCCGTCCAAGTCCAGCCTGTGCCGCTTGTGTCAGAAGCAAGGGATATGCCTGAGCGCAGGTCTATGCTCATCGTGCCGGTGACCGTCTTTGCGTAGGGGTTCTCCATCCCGGCGATGTTCACCGTGATGTAGGGCAGAGTGCCCACGTCCAGATTGTCCGCCAGCGCGTAGGCGTCTATATCCCACAGGGGAGCGAAGTCGTAGGTTTCATATTCCGTGTTCTCATAATTCTCGGCGCATTCCCATGTCACGGGGATGGCTGTTGCGCCGCCCTCACCGTCAAGGGTCACGGCCAGCGTGTCCGGCAGACCGATGGCCGCCACGGTGGTCTTTTCGGTCACCGTGATGGTGTCCAGCGGCGCAAAGCCGTCAAAACCCACAAAGCCGGTGATTGTCCGCGCCAGTTCATCCTTTGCGGCCGGCGTGTTCTGATTGCCGCTGTCCTTTGCACATTCCTCACACACAAACTGGCAATCCAGCTTGTAGCACTCCTGCGTGTGCCGGTGGGAGGCGTCGCTGCCGAAGGCAGTTTCTTCACCGCTGTCAGTCACATGGCCGCAGATCAGCTCGTCGGTGTAGCAGTCGCTTGTGTGTTCTTCGTGGTGTTCGCACAGGCTGGATAGGCCGATTGGCAGGTCGCCCTCCGCTGCAAACGCCACAGTAGGCAGCATGGTGATCAACATGCACATGCTCAGCAACAGACTGAAACATCTTGCTCGTACTTTTTTCATCTCATTTCATCTCCCTTCAAATTAGTTGTTTCCTGTCTTTCTTTTCCCCTTGCCAGCATGGAAAAAATCTCCGCCACGGTGAACGAGGGGCCGCCCACCCAATAAAGCCGCTGGCCATCTGTCTGCGGACGGTCAAACAGACGCTGTTCAATGAGCTTGGCAAAGGCAGGCTCATTGATTCTCTCCCCCAGCTCCAGAAAGATGCTGTGGCCGTTGGACAGCTGAATGTCAAAGCAATCGCCATCCAGCGCATCCACCTTGGAGATGGTCGGCAGTGCCGCTTCTCCCTGTCTCCATGTCATACCCCATCGCCTCCTATCAAAATCAAATCATGCTACTGTGTCAGTATCAGTATAAAATATTGAAAAAAAAAAAGTGGCGAGAGTGTCAAAAATGACACTCTCGCCACTGGAAAGTTTTTATCATAGACGAATTCCTATTCTTTTTCGAGGCAATAGCCCTCGCCTCGCGACCACTCGATCTGCCAGCCGCTACCCTCAATTTTGCTCCGCAGGCGCTTGATGGTGCTTTTCAGAGCATTGGCATCCCCGGAAAGGGGTTGCTTCCATACCTTTTCATACAGATATTCTCCGTCGATAAACCGCTCCGGATTCTGGACGAAAATCAGCAGCAGGGCAAATTCCTTTTTGGTCAGCAGCAAATCGCTTTCGCCCAAAAGCACCACGCCTGCCGCCACATCCAGTGTTAAATGCCCCTTGGTAATGGTTTCCGGCACCCGCTCCGATCGGCGCAGCAACGCCTCGATGCGGGCAAGGAGAATTTCAAAATCGTAGGGCTTGGTGAGATAATCGTCACCGCCGCTGCGTAGTCCGTGGAGAATATCCTCCTGGGTGGTCAGACCTGTCAGCAGCAGAATGGGGATACCCGCATCGGTGCTTCCCCGAAGCTGACGCATCCAGTGCAGTCCGCTGCCGTCGGGCAGCATAATGTCCAGCACAATGCAGTCCGGGCGGCATGCCGCCAGCTTTTCGTGTGCTTCGGCAAGGTTTACGGCGGTGTCGATGGTATAGCCCTCCCATTCCAGCATCCGCTTGTTGCCCTGCATGATTTTCTCGTTGTCCTCTACCAGTAGAATTCGCTTATCAACCTGCTTCTTTTCAGTCATGCCTCCTCACCTCCAAATTGCCCCTGATAAACCGGGAGGGTAAAGGTAACGGTTGTTCCGCGTCCTTCCTCGCTTTCGATTTGGATTTTGCCGCCGTGGGATTCCACCACAGTTTTGCTGATGTACAGTCCCATGCCGGTGCCGCCCTCGCTGACGCCCCGCTCAAACACATGGGGCAACAGCTTTACGGGAATACCTGTGCCATTGTCGCTGACTGTGACGGAAATCTCTCCGCCGGTTTGAGCGGCTCGCAGGCGAATCTCACCGTTTGTTGTATGGGTAGTGGCATTTTGCAACAGGTTGATGATCACCTGTGAGAGCAGGTCGGTGCTGCCGTACACGACCAGTGCCCTCGGAATCTCGGCGACAAGCTGGTTGTTCTGTTTGGCAAGGAGCAATCGCATCATTTCCGTTGTGTTTCCCAGCAAGGCGGACAAATCGGTTTTTTGTTTTTCAGCACTGTCGGCAATGGCATTTAAGGAAAGCATTCCATCCACCATGCGGGAAAGCCGCATGATTTCCGCCTGCGCATCCTGCAAAAGCCCCTGTGCCTCGGCATCCTCTGTTATGCTGTCCATCCG
>JAEZZU010000024.1 GCA_023418355.1 Pseudomonadota bacterium
GTTCATCGCGCCGCAGGCGCGCGGGCAGGGGATCGGCAGGCAACTGTTGCGGCATGCCGTCGAACAGATGGGCGCCACGGCGCTGGACGTGAACGAACAAAACCCCCAGGCGGTGGGGTTCTACCAGCGCCAGGGGTTCGTCATCGTCGGCCGCTCGCGGGTCGACGGCCAGGGCAATCCTTTTCCGCTGCTGCACTTGCGGCTGGACGCGGCGCGCCAGGCCGCGCGGCCTTGAACGCCACCGGAGCCGGCGGGCATGCTAATGAAAAACCCCGCCACCAGGGCGGGGTCTTGCTCCATGCGCGGAAGGATCAGGCGCTGGCCTTGAGGGCCTGCGCCTTGTCCGTGGCTTCCCACGAGAACTCCGGCTCGGCGCGGCCGAAGTGGCCATAGGCGGCCGTCTTGGCGTAGATGGGGCGCAGCAGGTCGAGCATGTTGACGATGCCCTTGGGGCGCAGGTCGAAATGCTCGCGCACCAGCTTGGCGATCTGGTCGTCGGGGATGACGCCGGTGCCTTCGGTGTAGACCGTGATGTTGATGGGCTCGGCCACGCCGATGGCATAGCTGACCTGCACCTGGCACTGACGCGCCAGACCGGCCGCCACGATGTTCTTGGCCACGTAACGGGCCGCGTAGGCGGCGGAGCGGTCGACCTTGGAAGGGTCTTTACCCGAGAACGCGCCACCGCCGTGCGGGCAGGCGCCGCCGTAGGTGTCGACGATGATCTTGCGGCCGGTAAGGCCACAATCGCCCTGCGGGCCGCCGATGATGAACTTGCCCGTGGGGTTGATGAGGTAGCGTGTTTTGGGTGTGAGCAGGCCGTCGGGGAAGCAGGGCTTGATGATGCGCTCGATGGCCGCTTCGCGGATGTCTTCCTGGGAGATTTCCGGGTGATGCTGGGTGGACAGCACCACGGTGTCGACCTCGACCGGTTTGCCGTCGACATAGCGGAAGGTGACCTGCGACTTGGCATCGGGGCGCAGCCAGTTCAGGCTGCCGTCTTTGCGCAGTTCGCTCTGGCGCTGCACCACGCGGTGCGCATACCAGATGGGGGCGGGCATGAGGTCGGGCGTTTCGTCGCAGGCGTAGCCGAACATCAGGCCCTGGTCGCCCGCACCCTGGTTCAGGATTTCTTCGGGGGTGCGGTCGACGCCCTGGGCGATGTCGGGCGATTGCTTGTCGTAGGCCACCAGCACCGCGCAGCCTTTGTAGTCGATGCCGTAGTCGGTGTTGTCGTAGCCGATGCGCTTGATGGTGTCGCGCGCCACCTGGATGTAATCGACGTTGGCGGTGGTGGTGATTTCACCGGCCAGGATGACCAGCCCAGTGTTGCACAGGGTTTCGGCCGCCACGCGGGCGTTCGGGTCTTGTTCCAGAATGGCGTCGAGGATGCTGTCGGAGATTTGATCGGCGACCTTGTCGGGGTGGCCTTCGGAGACAGATTCGGAGGTGAAGAGGAAATCGTTAGTTGACACAGCGGTACGTCCTGTAGAAGGCCGGCGAACCGGCTTTGAGGTTGAACGGATCGCGTTGCACCTCGGGGCCAGCCATGCGGTTGCCTTCAGGGCGCGACGCTTTAGCGGAATGGAAACAGGCTGCGGCAGCCTGGGTATCGCCCCGCAAGTTGTCGGTTAACTCGGCGATAAACCCCATTTTAAGCGAAAATACACAATTTGACGGTTTGATGACCCAATGCGTTTTTTCATGCACTGGCTGGCCCGCCTGCCCCTGCCCTGGCTGCACCGTCTGGGCAGGCTGGCAGGCGTAGCAGTTTACCTGTGGCCCGGCCGCTACCGGCGGCGGCTGCAATCGAACGCGGCGCGCGCGGGCTATCCGCAGGCTGCCTTCGCGCGCCGGGCGGCGGCCGAAACAGGGGCCATGATTCTCGAAACCCCGAAGATCTGGCTGCACACGCCCGAATGCCTGGCCAAGGTGCAAAGCCCGCACGACGACGTCGTTCACGCCGCCCTGGCCGAAAATCGCGGCATTCTGTACCTCACACCCCACCTGGGCTGCTTTGAAATCACCGCACGCTACCTGGCCAGCCACTTCAGCCAGCCCATTACCGTCATGTACCGCCCGCCCCGACAAGCCACGCTGGCGCCGCTGCTGGAACACGCCCGCGACATGCCCGGCATGAAGGCCGTGCCGGCCAACATGCAGGGGGTGCGTGAATTCGTGCGGGCCCTGCGCCGTGGCGAAGCCGTGGGCATGCTGCCCGACCAGGTACCCAGTGGCGGCGACGGCGTATGGGCGCCATTTTTCGGCAAGCAGGCCCTTACCATGACACTTGCCGGGCGGCTGGCCGCGCAAACCGGGGTGTCCGTCATTCTGGTGGCGGGCGAACGCCTGCCCCGCGGCGAAGGCTGGAAGCTGCACTTCGTGCGCCTGGCCGAACCGGCCGCCGACGAACCGCCCGGTGGCTTCGAGCGCCGCCTGAACACCGCCATGGAAGACCTCATCCGCCGCTTTCCCGAGCAATACCTCTGGAGCTACAACCGCTACAAAATTCCGGACGACGCCCCGCCCCGACCGGAGGACACCGCATGAAGACATCCCGCAAACTGCAGCTGCTGCGCGGCCTGTTCCGTTACTTCGGGCGCTCGCCCTACCGGGTACGACGCCGCTGGGCGGCCGTTCTGGGCACCCTGGCGCCAATGCTCATGCGCTCGCGCGCCCGCATCGTGCGTACCAACCTGGCCCTGTGCTTTCCCGAACGCTCGCCGCAAGACCGCGAACGCTGGCTGCGCCGGCACTTTCAACTGCTGGCCCAGTCGGTCGTCGACCGCGGCCTGTGCTGGTTCGGGCCGGCATCCACCGTCCTGAACACCACGCCCATCGACGGCCTGGAACACCTTGAAGCGCTGCTTGAACAGCGCCGCCGAATCATCCTGCTGGCGCCGCACGTCATCGGGCTCGATGCCGCCGCCACCCGCCTCACCCTGTTCCTGCGCGAATCGGCCACGCTATACACCCGCCAGAGCGACCCGGCCGTCGACCAGATCGTGCGCGAAGGCCGCGGCCGCTTCAATACCGTGCATCTCATCAGCCGACACGACGGGGTACGCGGGCTCATTCGCCAGCTACGCAACGGCGTGCCGGTGTACTACCTGCCCGACATGGATTTCGGCACCCAGGGCGCCGCCTTCCTGCCGTTTTTTGGCGT
>JAEZZU010000026.1 GCA_023418355.1 Pseudomonadota bacterium
AGCGCGGTGGCGGCGTGGCCCTGCTGCTGAGCAATCTGCGCGAGCAAGGCGCGCCCATCAAGGGCATCCAGAACCAGTCTTCGGGCGTGATTCCCGTGATGAAGCTGCTGGAAGACGGCTTCTCCTACGCCAACCAGCTGGGCGCACGCCAGGGCGCGGGTGCGGTGTATCTGAACGCTCACCACCCCGACATCATGCGTTTTCTGGACACCAAGCGCGAGAACGCGGACGAGAAGATCCGCATCAAGACGCTGTCGCTGGGTGTGGTGATTCCTGACATTACGTTCGAGCTGGCCAAGAAGAACGAGGACATGTACCTGTTCTCGCCCTATGACGTTGAGCGCGTCTATGGCAAGCCATTTGCCGACATCTCCGTGACCGAGCACTACAAGGAGATGGTGGACAACCCACGCATCAAGAAGACCAAGATCAAGGCGCGCGAGTTCTTCCAGACGATTGCCGAGATCCAGTTTGAGTCGGGCTACCCCTACATTCTGTTTGAGGACACGGCCAACCGCGCCAACCCGATTGCGGGCCGCATCAACATGTCCAACCTGTGTTCGGAGATTCTGCAGGTCAATACACCGTCCGTGCTGGGCGAAGACCTGAACTACGAGCACATTGGCAACGACATATCGTGCAATCTGGGTTCGCTGAACATTGCCACGACCATGGACGGCGGCAATCTGGGTGCTGCGGTGGAAACCGCCATTCGCGCGCTGACCGCCGTGTCGGAGATGAGCTCCATCAACTCCGTGCCTTCGGTGCGCCAGGGCAATGAGGACAGCCACGCCATTGGCCTGGGCCAGATGAACCTGCACGGCTACCTGGCACGTGAGCGCATTCACTACGACAGCCCTGAGGCGGTGGAATTCACCAGCGTCTACTTTGCGGCCGTGGCCTTCCACTGCCTGCGCGCCTCGTGCCTGCTGGCACAGGAAAAGCAAAAGCGCTTTGTGGGCTTTGAAGACAGCAAGTACGCCACGGGCGAGTACTTTGACAAGTACGTCTCCCGCGACTGGCTGCCCACCTCCGAAGCCGTCAAGGCGCTGTTTGCCAAGAGCGGCGTGCAGCTGCCTACCCGTGCCGACTGGGAGCAGCTGAAACAAGACGTGATGACGCACGGCCTGTACAACCGCAATCTGCAGGCAATTCCGCCCACAGGTTCGATCAGCTACATCAACAACTCCACCTCGTCGATCCACCCCATCGCCTCGCGCATTGAAATTCGCAAGGAAGGCAAGATTGGCCGTGTGTACTATCCCGCGCCCTTCCTGTCGAACGAGAACGTGCAGTATTACCGCGATGCGTATGAGATTGGCCCCAACGCCATCATCGACGTGTACGCAGCTGCCACCGAGCACGTGGACCAGGGCCTGTCGCTGACGCTGTTCTTCCCCGACACCGCCACCACGCGCGACATCAACAAGGCCCAGATCTATGCCTGGAAGAAGGGCATCAAGACCATCTACTACATCCGCCTGCGTCAGCTGGCGCTGGAAGGCACGGAAGTGAAGGCCACTTGCGTGTCCTGCACTTTGTGATGGAACGACACAGGAATTCACACCATGACCAAGCTGACCCAAGCCATTAACTGGAACCGCATCGAAGACGACAAGGATCTGGAAATCTGGAACCGTGTCACAGCCAACTTCTGGCTGCCCGAGAAGGTGCCACTGTCCAACGACATTCCTTCGTGGGCCACGCTGCGCCCCAATGAGCAGCAGCTCACCATTCGCGTGTTCACCGGCCTGACGCTGCTGGACACCGTGCAGAACCAGGTGGGCGCACCTTCGCTGATGCAGGATGCCGTGACACCGCACGAAGAATCCGTGCTGTCGAACTTCACCTTCATGGAAGCGGTGCACGCGCGCAGCTATTCGTCGATCTTCTCGACCCTGTGCTCCACCACCGAGATTGATGAAGCTTTCCGCTGGTCCGAGGAAAACCCCTGGCTGCAAAAGAAAGCCTCGCTGATCCTGGACGAGTACAAGGCCGAAGAGAACCCTTTCAAAAAGAAGATTGCCTCTGTCTGTCTGGAAAGCTTCTTGTTCTATAGCGGCTTTTACCTGCCCCTGTACTGGAGCAGCCGCGGCAAGCTGACCAACACGGCTGACCTGATTCGTCTGATCATCCGCGACGAGGCCGTGCACGGCTACTACATTGGCTACAAGTTCCAGCAGGCGTTTGCCAAGCTGCCTGCCGACCAGCAGGAAGTCATCAAGGCCGAGGCCTACGCCATGCTGTACGACCTGTATGACCTGGAGTGCCACTACGCCGCAGAGCTGTATGACCCCGTGGGCCTGACCGAAGACGTCAAGCGCTTCATGCACTACAACGCCAACAAGGCACTGAGCAATCTGGGCTTTGAGCCCATGTTCCCCGAGGACATGTGCCAGGTGAACCCTGCCATCATGGCGGCGCTCAGCCCCAGCGCGAACGAGAACCATGACTTCTTCTCGGGTTCGGGTTCGTCGTATGTGATCGGCAAGGCCGTAGCGACCGAAGACGAAGACTGGGACTTCTGATCCCCTCTTCCTACAGCACCCGCTGCCACTGGACAGGCTGCAAAGATAGCTGGATCCACGGCAAGGGTGCTGGCTCCAGCATCTGCTGGATGAGTGAGGGGCAGCTGAACCAGCAAAGACAGCGTGCGTATCGCACGCTGTTTGTGTTTGCATAGGGCAGATTTCTTGCACTGAATGGCCAACCACATCTCGTGGACAGGCTTGGACATCGCCCTTTCTTGGTCCTGTGCTTTACCGTAGGGTGGACTCATGCCAAAGCAGGCCGAAAAAATGCAGGCCTGCAAGGCATCAACGACACAGCCTGTCGCCTTCAGTTTCTACAGTCTGGCGTGTTCTGTTCTAACGCCATGACCATGTGTGAGACTGTCGTATCCATCCTCAGCGCACAACTGAAGGCGCTGTACGCGCGCGAATGCCGGGCGCACCAAGAGCTGCGCCGCCACATCACCGAGGCACTCACCCACTTTGGTACCCAGATGCAGGCGCTGCAGTTGCAAGACCCGCTGGAGATGCATTTTCTGGAGGTCTATAGCCGCCTGGCCATCTGGCGCATCGAGCAATTCAGACGCGATATCGAGCAACGCATTGCCGTTCTCAATGACTCGCCCCTGGTACAGAAGGCCATGCAAGCACTGCAATTTTCCTCAGACATCGCATGGATGGCTGAAGTGCCAGCAACTGGAGACCTGCCCGCCTCCAGGGATGCACAGCTGCAGCACATCAATGCAGGCTTTTTTGCTTTGCTCCATGGTCTTGAGCAGGTGCAGCAGCAGATGTTTACACTGATTCAGGGCTTAAGAACTCTGGAAAAGGCTTCCGGCTGATGACATGCCCCTTGCACCAAGCCATGCACCTCAGACACGCTGACACCGCGAAACCACAGGCAGATAAACGTATAGTTACATTTTCTGATTACTAGCGTTTCCTTCATGTCTTACTCCCCCACGACAGGCGCTGAGTCCAAAGGCGAAAAGCTGGCACAACGTCTGTCGCAGATTCTGGCTCGCCTGCATCAGGGCGAAGCCATTGACAAGCATGAGCTTGCCAGAGAGTTTCAAGTTGACGTGCGCACGATTGAGCGTGATCTCAGCGAGCGCCTCGGAAGCATCGCCGAACGTGCTCCAAATGGCCAGTGGCAGCTCAAGCATACGGTGCGCAGCAACATTCCGGCCAAGCACCTCTATGCCTATGCACGCCTGTCAGGCACAGAGCATCTGTTCCCGGATGGGAGCCTGCCCTATCTGCTGGAGCAATTGCATACCCCCGAGCCTCAGCGCACTACGCAGGTACACCCCGTCTCCCATGAAGACATGCGCGCCTATGCGCAGGAGTTTTCACTGCTGCAGACGGCGATCAAGCACCGGCACCCCTGCCACTTTGATTACAAAGGCAAGGCACGTCAGGTACACCCGTACAAGCTGATTCACCAAAATGGCATCTGGTATCTGGCGGCGGAAGAAGATGACAGGCTCAAGAACTTCAGCATCTCATTGATTCAGGCGTTGCACCTCGACAGCACGCAGCAATTCGAGCCCAAGCGCGAGCACAAGGAATACATCAACAGCAAAGAGGATGTCTGGTTCACCGAAGACACCACGGAAGTGCTGCTGCGCATTGCGCCCGAAGTAGCGCACTACTTTCTGAGGCGCCCTCTGCTCCCTCACCAGCAGCAGCGCCAGGATCGTGATGGCTCATTGCTGGTCAGCACCCATATCAATCACATGTACCAGCTGCTGCCTGTGGTGCGCTACTGGTTGCCGCATGTGCGCATCCTGCAGCCTGTGGCATGGCATCAAGAGCTGGTAGCCAGCTTGCGCAGTGCTTTGCAGCAATGGGGTGAGGAATAAGCGTCCTTGGCACCTTCGCGGCTGGTATTGCTCTTCGCAAACAGCGATGTATCTGATCGCCGCATGTGACCTGCTCCAGCATCAGCGCTTGCTGCATCGCATGTCACCACTGCACACGCCTGAAATGCAAGTCTGTAATAGCTGAGTTGATGCATTGCGGATGCAATGTCGTCGAGTCAACAATGTCTCCAAAAACATGCATTGCTCGTCCAATCAGAGCACGCCGCCCCAGTTTTCTTTGGGAGTTGATACAAGCCCGCATAGAATCAGCCGCAATTTG
>JAEZZU010000028.1 GCA_023418355.1 Pseudomonadota bacterium
ACGGTGCGCCTCCCCACGGTGGTCTGGCCTTCGGTCTGGACCGTCTGATCACGCTGATGACCGGTGCCGAGTCCATCCGTGACGTGATTGCCTTCCCCAAGACACAGCGTGCCCAGGACCTGCTGACTCAGGCGCCTTCGCCTGTGGACGAAAAGCAGCTGCGCGAGCTGCACATCAAGCTGCGCAACCCTGACGCAGTGAAGGCATCGTAATTCGATTGCTCTGCAAATAAGAGCTGCCAGCGCTTGTGTATCAAGCTATGGCAGCCAAAAACATGCAAGGCCTTTGTGGAAACACAAAGGCCTTTTTGCATGAACAGGGCATGCTTTTGGTGTGAAGATGCAGGGTATGAAGCAGCATGCTTACAAAATTGCCCAGTCTGTACTGGTGGTGATCTACACGGCGCAGGGCCAGGTCCTGCTGCTCAGGCGCACGCAGGGCGATGGGCTGGGTCAGGAGTACTGGCAGCCCGTGACCGGCAGCAAGGACGCCGAGGACGAGCCCTGGACGCAGACGGCCGCGCGTGAGGTCTGGGAAGAAACGGGCATTGACGTGCAGGCCCCGGGCTGCGAGCTGCAGGACTGGGAACTGGAGAACGTCTATGCGATCTATCCACAGTGGCTGCACCGCTATGCACCGGGCACCTGTATGAATACAGAGCGGGTGTTTGGACTACAGGTGCCGTCCGGCATCCGTGTGACCCTGAACCCTCGTGAACATACCGCGTTCGCATGGCATGACTGGCGCGAGGCCGCGGATCGCTGCTATTCGCCTTCGAATGCGGAAGCGATTCTTCATCTGTCTGCTTTTCTTGTTCCATGACTTCTGAGCCTTCATTTCCCCTGCCTCACATGGAAGCCACCGCTTCGGGCTTGCTGATGCCCAGCGAGCCTGCAATCTTGCGCGTTGCGACCTACAACATCCACAAGGGTGTGCAGGGCCTGGGACCGACGCGGCGGCTGGAAATCCACAACCTGGGCTTGGCGGTGGAGCAGCTCGATGCCGACATCGTCTGCCTGCAGGAAGTGCGCAAGATGAACCGGCGCGAGGAGCAGTACTTTGACAACTGGCCCCATGTCTCGCAGGCTGAGTTCCTGGCGCCTGAAGGCTATGAGGCCGTCTACCGCACCAATGCCTATACCAAGGACGGCGAGCACGGCAATGCATTGCTCTCGCGCTGGCCCGTGCGTGACATCAAGCACCTGGACGTGTCGGACCACCGCTTCGAGCAGCGCGGCCTGCTGCATGCCGAAGTGCTGTTTCAGGGCCGATCGGTGCATACCGTGGTGGTGCACCTGGGCCTGATTGCGGGCAGCCGCGTGCGCCAGATTCAGCAGCTGCACCAGTTCATTGAGCGAGAGATTCCCCCCGGCGCACCGGTGGTGGTGGCCGGCGACTTCAACGACTGGGGTAGCCACATCAAGCACATGCTTGCCGGTTTTGGCCTGCATGAGTACGAGAGCGATGGCAGTACACTGACCTATCCTTCACGCCTGCCTTTGGCGCAGCTGGATCATGTGTATGTACGGGGACTGGAGCCTTTGAGCCTGATGGTGCCGCAGGGCCGCATCTGGTGGCGCATGTCGGATCACCTGCCACTGATTGCTGAATTCAGGCTATGAACTTGCAGTTTTTAATAGTATTTGATTATTGAATGCTGCACCCATGATTCACTGTTACCATCCCGCCCATGTTTCAAGATTTGGTTGCCGCATCCGCTACACAGCCTGAGAGCCAAGATCCTCAAGGCAAGCCTGTTTCCGTCAAGATTCGAGAGCGGGTGCAGGCCGCTGGCCGCAGTTTTTTCGCCAACGACAATATTTCTGAATTCATCGAACCCGGTGAGCTGGAGCAGCTGCTCGACGAAGTCGAGACCAAGATGCAGGGCGTGCTGGAGAGCATGGTCATTGACACGGCCAACGACCACAACACCAAGGCCACCGCACGCCGCGTGGCCAAGATGTACCTGAAGGAAGTGTTCGCGGGCCGCTACCATGCGCAGCCAGCCATCACCGAATTCCCCAATGCCAAGCACCTCAATGAGCTGATGATCGTCGGCCCCATCACGGTGCGCTCGGCCTGCAGCCACCATCTGTGCCCGGTCATGGGCAAGATCTGGATTGGTGTGATGCCCAACAAGAACACCAATGTGATTGGCCTGTCCAAGTACGCACGTCTGGTGGACTGGATCATGGGGCGTCCCCAGATTCAGGAAGAGGCCATCATCCAGCTGGCGGACCTGATCATGGAAAAAACCCGTCCTGACGGGCTGGCCGTGGTCATGGAGTGCTCGCACTTCTGCATGTCCTGGCGCGGTGTGCGCGAGACGGACAGCAAGATGCTCAACTCCGTCATGCGCGGCGCCTTCTTGAAGGACCCTACGCTGCGTCGTGAATTCCTGTCACTGATTCCCGGTCGACGCCCGGATTAAGCAGCGACAATCGCTACTCCTGCCAAGGGCTGCGCAATGCGCAGCCTTTTTCATTGGCCGTTTCTCCTGCGACCCCTCTCGCGCTGCCTTTCATGTCTTTGCAAGCCTTTGCCCTCATCATTTTTGCCGGTGTGATTCATGCGGCCTGGAACATTGCCGCCAAAAAGGCCGGGGGCGATGCGCGCTTTGCGTTCTTTACGTCTTTCCTGCTGATCGTGTTCTGGGCGCCGCTGGCCTGGTGGGTCGGCCGTGATGTGGTGGGCAGCTGGGGCTGGCAGGCCTGGGCGCTGGTGGCGGTCAGCGGTGTGCTGCATCTGGCCTATTACGTGATTTTGCTGCGCGGCTACCGCAAGGCCGACCTCACCGTGGTCTACCCGCTGGCGCGTGGCAGCGGCCCCCTGATCAGCTCGCTGTTTGCCATTGTGGTGCTGGGCGAAGAAATCTCGCAGCTGGGCATGCTGGGTGTGCTGGGCGTGGTGCTGGGGGTGTTTCTGATCGCAGGCGGCCCCAGCCTGTTCAGGCAGCGCAACGACCCGCAAGCGCGCCTGCGCCTGCACCAGGGCCTGTTTTATGGCGTGGTGACGGGTATCTTCATCGCCGCCTATACGGTGGTGGATGGCTATGGCGTCAAGGTGCTGCTGCTCTCGCCCATCCTGATTGACTACTTTGGCAGCTGCCTGCGCGTGGTGCTGCTCTCACCCGTCATTTTGCGCAATGTGCAGGAAGCCAAGTTCCTGTGGCAGCTGCAGTGGCGCTGGGCGCTGCTGGTGGCCGTGGTCAGCCCCATTGCCTATGTGCTGGTGCTGTATGCCATGCAAAGCGCGCCCATCTCGCACGTGGCACCGGCGCGTGAGGTGTCCATGCTGTTTGCCGCCATCATCGGTGGCCATCTGCTGCGGGAAGGGGACTGCATGGTGCGCATTGCGGGTGCGATATTGATTGCCTTTGGCGTCACGGCCTTGGGGCTGGGGTAAATTGCCAGCATGGCAATGAAAAAGTTTTTGCAGCTCTTGATGCTGGGTGCAGGCCTTGCGCTGCTGGGCAGCGGTGCGGCCTACAGTGCGCCTGCCCCTTGGTACTGGTGGATCAGCAAGCACGATGGCAAGCAGGTCTGCGCACAGTTCATGCCCTCGCAAGGCTGGGAGCGTGGTGCTGGCCCGTTTGACAACGCACAGTGCAGCTCCCGACGCCGTTCGCTGCTGTATGAGCGCTGAGCCGGGCGGCTGAGCGCATCACCACGGTCACGCAGGCACTTGGCATAGCCCCAGATGCAGGCGCACAATCGGCGCTTTTGCGCGTCTGAGAAAGCCTTTTGCCCATGCCTGCTCTGGATACCCTGATTGCATTTTTCGGCGTTGCCGTCCTGCTGGCCCTGAGCCCCGGGCCGGACAACCTGTTCGTGCTGGTGCAGTCCGCACAGCGCGGCTGGCGGCTAGGCATGTGTGTGGTGGTGGGCCTGTGTCTGGGCATTCTGGTGCACACCACGGCGGTGGCGCTGGGGCTGGCAGCGGTGCTGGCGGCATCGAGCACGGCGTTTGCGGTGCTCAAGTGGTGTGGCGCTGCCTATCTGGCCTGGCTGGCATGGGGTGCCTTGCGAGCACCTTCGCAGGTCAGTGACACACCCGTGGCCAGCAATACGGCACAGCCTTTGCCACTGCGAGAAGCGCTGCGCATGGTGGGGCGTGGTGTGGTGATGAACATCACCAACCCCAAGGTGCTGATTTTCTTTCTGGCCTTTTTGCCCCAGTTTGCCGATCCCGCACGCGGCAGCGTAGCCTGGCAGATTGCCTGCTTTGGCGCGGTGTTTGTGCTGGCCACCTTTGTGGTGTTTGGCGCGATTGCCTGCTTCTCTGGCGTGTTTGGCGGCCTGCTGCAGCGCTCCGCGCGTGCGCAGTGGTGGCTCAACCGGCTGGCAGGCGTGGTGTTTCTGGGGCTGGCGGTGCGCTTGGCGACCACACAAAGATAAAAACAATAGCTGGTAGCGCCGATGAAAAAAGGACTTCAGATAGAAAACTATCTGAAGTCCTTTGTTTTTGAGCGCTAGCTGCTCTTGTTTTTAATTCTTCTCTGACCAGTGCAGGGCAGACAGGTCATTCACAAAGATCGGCATGTCCTTCCACAGACCACGCAGGTTCCTGTTCGCAATCGTCACCCACTGTGGCTGGTACAGGAAGGCATGCACCGCATCATTGGCCAGCAGGCGCTGTGCCTGGCCCAGCAGGCGTGCGCGGTCCGTGGGGTTGGGGGTGTTCTTGATCTTGTCGTACAGATCGCGGAACTCCTGCGAGTCATAGGCCCAGTAGTACTCGGGCTTGGCAAAGTTGGCCAGGTCAAACGGCTCCACGTGGCTGATCATGGTCAGGTCGTATTGCTTGTTGCCATAGGTGCCAGACAGCCACTGCGCCCATTCCACGTTCTGCAGCTTGACCTCAATGCCCACCTTGGCCAGTTGCGCGGCAATGATTTCACCGCCCTGGCGCGCGTAAGGCGCGGGTGGCAGCGTCATGGTGAGCTTGAGCGGCAGCTTCACGCCCGCTTCGGCCAGCAGGGCCTTGGCCTTTTCGATGTCGTACGGGTTGATGCCGGTGGTGTCCACATAGCCAAAGGCGCCGGGCACGTAGTGGCTGCCAATGGGCTTGCCATAGCCTTCGGCGGCACCTTCAATGATGGCCTTGCGGTCAATGGCCGCAGCAATGGCCTTGCGCACGCGCACATCGTTCAAAGGCTTTTTGCCGTTGTTGATGGCCAGAATGGTCTTGGCACGCGAGCCGCTGACCTGTACCTGAAAACGTGGGTCCTTGGCAAACTGCGGCACGCTGCGGGGCGCAGCGCGCGGGAAGGCATCCACGTCACCCGCCAGCAAGGCGGCCACCTGGGCGGCTGCATCAGGAATGAAGCGGAAGGTCGCACGCTTGATGCGGATCTTGTTCGCATCGCGGAACTCGGGCCATGCCACCAGTGTCACCGAGCTGCCCTTGCGCCACTGGCCCAGCTGGTAGGGGCCGGTGCCCACGGGCTTGGTGGTGTTGGTGGCTGCGCTCTTGGGCTCGACGATGATGGCCGTGGCCTGACCGAGCAGGAACAGGAAGTCGGGATCGATTTCCTCGGTGACGATTTCCACCGTGTGCTCGTCCTTGACGTTCACCTTCATGCCGGCAAAGCTGCGCTTGTCCTTGTTGGTGCTGCCTTCGCTGCCAGCGCGGTCGAACGAGAACTGCACCGCCTCGGCGTTGAAGGGCTCACCGTTCTGGAACTTCACGCCCTTGCGCAGGCGGAAGGTGTAGGTCTTGAGGTCGGGGGAGACATCCCAGCTTTCCGCCAGCAGGGGCGAGACGCTGCCATCGGGGTTGATCTTGGTGAGCGTCTCAAAGATGTTGTAGTGCGTGATTTCAGCAATCGACGACGAGGCGCTGGCCGTGGGGTCCAGCACCGGAGGCTCCAGGGTGAGGGCCAGGGTCACGGTATCTTTTTTGCTGGACTGTGCCATGGCGTGCAGAGGCACGAGGGCTGCCAAACCGGCGAGAGCGCTGGACGCCAGCAAGCTGCGGCGATGGATCATGGTGGAAGTTCTCCCTTATGTCTCGTTGGATCGATCAGAACCGCGCATGCCCACGCACATTCCGTCTGTGCTGTGCGGTGCTGCCGGTCCTCCAGTGTGTTCACACCCAGCTGTGCTGCACTGCACAGTCTTGTGAGCAGACCGCTTTTTACACCAAGTTCTGATGACTGGCCTGCGCACGCAGATTACGTAGCGCACGCGCACGGCCCGGCGCGATCTGCGGCACAGCGTTGAGCAGGCTCTGTGTGTAGGGGTGGCGCGCATGCTGGAACAGCTGCTGTGGCGTGCCGCGCTCGACAATCTTGCCCTGCTGCATGACGGTGACTTCATCGCACAGGTGGTTGACCACGGCCAGATCATGGCTGATGAGCAGGTAGGTCATGCCAAAGCGCTGCTGCAGATCGAGCATCAGATTCAGCACCTGGGCCTGGATCGATACATCCAGCGCGCTCACGGGTTCATCGGCCACGATGAGCTTGGGCCGGGTGATCAGCGCACGGGCAATGGCAATGCGCTGGCGCTGCCCGCCGGAGAATTCGTGCGGGTACTTGTCCAGATCGCTGGGGTGCAGACCGACTTCGACCAGTGCTTCTTCCGCCAGCTCACGCTGCTCACTGCGGCTGGCCCGGCTCAATGCCTGCAGGGGCTCGGCCAGGATGGCTGCAATGCGCATGCGCGGGTCCAGCGATCCGTACGGGTCCTGGAACACCATCTGGTAGTTGCGGCGCATGTCGCGCAGTTCACGGCTGCGCAGGCTGTGGATGTCATGCCCATCCCACAGCACCTGGCCGCTGCTCGGGGTATCCAGCCCCATGGCAAGGCGTGCCAGCGTGGATTTGCCAGAGCCGGACTCGCCCACAATGCCCAGATTGCGGCCGCTGTAGACCTTCAGGTCCACACCCTGCAGTGCGTGCAGCCATTGCGCAGGCTGCCACAGCTGGTGGCGGGGCAGGCGGTAGCTTTTGTCCACGGCCTGCAGCTGCAGCAGTGGGGGGCGCAGATCGTCGGATTTCATTTCCAGGCCTC
>JAEZZU010000208.1 GCA_023418355.1 Pseudomonadota bacterium
GGTTTCAGTGGCATGGCTGCGCTCTCCATGGGCAGCCAGCAGCCATTGCACCTGATCCGACGCCTTGCCTGCCAGCGCTGCGCCCGTATTCCAGCCCCGATTTTCACTGCGCCAGCCCAGCAGGGCGCGGCCAGCAAACAGCTTGTCAGCTCCCAGCAGGTCACCGGGCGAGAGGGTACGCATCTGCACCATGCCCGCTACGCCACCTGATGGCACTCCGACCGTGCTGGCACCTTTGTGCACTTCGATGCCAGAGAGCATCAGCGGGTCCACATAGTCACGGCCAAAGCTATGGCTGCTCATGAAACTATCAGCCTCTGGCTGCGGAATGCCATCGACCAGCATCTGCACGCGATTGCCGCCCAGACCGCGAATTTCAAAGCCTGTGTTGCCCTCGCGCCCCGTGGTACCGGAAATGCCTGCACCCCGGCGCGGTGCACGTGGCACTTCCACGTTCACCATGTCGCTGGTGGCATCGCGGATATCGAGTATCTGCTTGCGTTCTATGGTGGCGCGGTCGACCACTTCGGTCGCATAAGGCGAGGCAGCTGGGTCCAGCGCTTCGGCGCGTTCCTGTACGGTCTGCTGCGGCAGCACAGGCTCTGCGGCATGGGACTGCGCACTGCCCAGTCCCAGCAATCCGATGGCATATGCAACGGGCCGCAGCCCTCCCCAAGTGTGTGGCATGGTTGGTCTCTCTTTCCTGTCTGTTCCATTCCCAATGACTTTGGGCTGGCGACCTGGGCTGAAGACTCAACCTGGGGAGCTGGCAATGCGACGAATTGTATGAGAATAATTCTTATTTAACTCATATCAAGGAAAAATATTTTCAGCTGCGCGGTACCCAGCGTCGCTGTGCAAACACGCACCACACCAGCCCGGCAATCGCCAGGGCGGCACCTACCCAGCCAATGTTGTGCATGCCCATGTGCAGGCTGACCTGGCTGCCCAGCAAGGCCCCGGCCCCAATGCCGATGTTGAAAATGCCGGAGAACAGCGACATGCCCACGTCCGTGGCGTCATGCGCCAGTGCCAGCACCTTGGCCTGCATGGACAGCACCATGCACATCATGGCCACGCCCCAGACCACGCTCACGCCGTACAGGCCCCAGGCTGCATGCGCCACGGGCAGCAGCAGCCCCAGGCTGAGCGCCATCACCGCGATGGTCACGCGCAGCAGACCCTGGGGGTAGCGGTTGCTGAAGGTGCTGAACAGCACACTGCCCACAATGCCCATGCCACCAAACAGCAGCAGCACGAGAGTGGTGACATGGCCATCCTGCCCGCCCACTACCTGCACAAAAGGCTCGATATAGCTGTAGACCGTGAACTGGGCCGTCACCACCAGAATCAGCAGCAAGTAAATGGCCACCAGCGCCGGGCGCCGCATCAGCACTGGAATGCTGGAAGCCGAGCCCGAGTTCTCACTGGGCAGCAGCGGCAGCAACCGGGCCAGTGCCAGCATGACGACCACGGCAATCACGCCAATCGACCAGAAGGTGATGCGCCAGCCCAGCCAGTCGCCCACCACACGCCCCAGCGGAATGCCCATCACCATGGCCAGCGTGGTGCCCGTGGCCAGCAGGCTCAGCGCCTGCGCCTTTTTGCCATGTGGGGCCACACGCACGGCCAGTGCAGCCGTGATGGACCAGAACACCGCATGCGAAAACGCCACACCCGCACGGCTGAGCACCAGCATGGCAAAGCTGCTGGCCATGCCAGACACCACATGGCTGGCAATAAACAGCGCAAACACGCCCATGAGCAGCTTGCGCCGCTCCACCCTGCGGGTGAGCAGCATCAGCGGCAGCGAGGCCAGCGCCACAATCCAGGCGTAAATGGTCAGCATCAGGCCCACATGCTCGGTAGGCATGTCAAAGCTGGCGCCAATGTCGCTCAGCAGCCCGACGGGGACAAATTCACTGGTGTTGAAAACAAAAGCGCCCAGCGCCAGGGCACACACGCTCAACCAGGCGCGCAGATCAGAAGAGGAATGAGTCACGGACAGAGAGGAGAGTCAAAACACGCCATGTGCGGCGTTGCAGGGCTGCTATTGTGGCTGCGCCAGCGCCGGACTGCATGACAAAGGGGATGCCCCTGCCCTGCCGATCAGCCCCACTGCATCTCTCCCATGACCACTCTGGCACCCAGCTCCAGCGAACTCACGCCCGGCAAGTCGGGGTAGCGCTGCAGCATGGACTGGATCAGCTCCTCACTGCTGCGGGCCATCACCAGTGCCTTCTCATAGGCCTGCAGATATTGCAGCGTGAACCGAAGTGCCGAGGCATCCAGCTTGCTGCCGACCGCCATATGCCCGGGCACCACCACCTTGGGCTCACGCGCCAGCATGGCCTGCAGGTTCTCGCGCCAGGCATGGCGATCCTGGACCGTGGGGGTGTCCGCCATCCACACATGCAGACCATCAAAGACCAGCACGCCACCCACGATGGCCTGCAGCGATGGCACCCACAGATAGCGGCGGTTGTCCATGCCCTGCGCAGGCACGATGTCAATGCGATGGCCTTCGTGCATGAGTGCAGGTGCCCCCCACGGCTGGGCAAACACCAGGTCCTCACGCCGCTGCGGGCCGTTGTCCTTGAGCTGCGGCCCCCAGACGGCCAGTTTTTTGTCCACATTGGAGGCAATGGCCATCACTGTCTCAGGCGCGGCCACCACCACAGCCTCGGGAAAGGCCTGCATCACCGGCCCCAGCCCGAAGTAATAGTCAGGGTCGCTTTGAGAGATGTAGATCGTCGTCAGCTTCTTGCCCGTGGCCACAATGGCCTCGGCCAGCGCGCGCCCGTCCGAGAGCCTGAAGCCGCCATCAATCAAAATGGCCTCACTGGCACCGCTGAGCAGCACGGGCGCGCGTGAAAAGCCGCCTTCATCGGCTGGAAAGTGCTGCAACTGCAAGGCGGTGACTTCCGCTCCTTGCGCATGGGCCAGCCAGTGCGGCAGCACTGCCGCCGCAGCTGCGGTCTGTAAAAAGTTTCTGCGAGTCAGCATGGAAGTACCTGGCTGTTGGTTGTCATCAAAGTTGCACATAACCCCTCAATCAGCCACGGTGAAACGCGCCTTCAGGTGCGTGTCCTGCTCCAGGCTGTCCACCAGCGCCACGGCCAGATCGGCGGCAGAAATATCTCCGGGCTGGCCATCCGGCTGCATCAGTGGCGTATCTTGGCCAGTGCGGTACTGGCCCGTGCGGCCCTTGGCCTGCGCGGCCGAGCCTGCATGAAAGCCCACGGCAGGGCTGAGCAGCGTCCAGTCCAGCGTTGTTTCCTGCTGCAGCTCGGTGAGCATGTCACGCGCAGCGCTGGCGCCGGGCTTGATCGCAGCCGGGAATTCGGGGGTATCCACGATCTGCACACCGGGTGCGGCATACATACAGACTGCCAGCACCGCCCACCACCAGATAGCGCTTGACGCCCGCCGCTTTCACACCCTGCACGATGGCGCGCGAGCCGCGCATGAAGTCTTCGTAAATGTTCGGGTTGGCCCAGCCTGCGTTGTAGGCGCTGAGCACGGCATCACTGTCGCGCACAGCCGCTTCCACCGCGCTGGCATCCATCACATCGGCCTGCACCACGTGCAGACCGGGGCGTACCGCCAGCTTGGCAGGGTCGCGCACCAGCGCCACCACTTCATGGCCGCGCTGCAGCAGCTCCTGCAGCAGGGCTGCCCCCACAAAACCTGTGGCTCCAATCAGGGCAACTTGCATCTTTTGTTCTCCTTCAACATGGATGCATGAAGCTTAAGTTGGGGATGCCGGCGTGATTCACGCTGAAATTGACATCACTTTGAAGCACAGCTTCATAATTGCCGCATGGATGATCTCAAACGCATGGCCATTTTTGCCACCGTGGTGCAGCGCGGCTCCATGACGGCAGCGGCCAAAGTGCTGGGCATGAGCGCATCGGCGGTGAGCCAGCACATCCGCCAGCTCGAACGCGCCAGCGGCGTGACGCTGCTGCACCGCTCCACCCGGCAGATTGCCCTGACCGATGCCGGTCAGCGCTTTTATGCGCAGTGCGCCGTGCTCACGGCTGCGGCGTCCCGCGCCCGGGCCGAGCTGGCAGCGCAGCACGACACACCCACGGGTGAGCTGCGCCTGGCCGCGCCCGTGGGCTTTGCCCAGCATGCGGCCCCGGCACTCGGTGCCTGGCTGGCGCGCTTTCCGGATTTGCAGCTGCGCCTGCTGCTCGATGATGCGCACATTGACCTGATTCAGGCCCGTGTCGATCTGGCCCTGCGCTACGGCCCGCTGGACGACTCCAACTGGGTGGCACGCAAAATGGGCAGCACCCCGTTCTGGCTGTGTGCATCCCCGCAATGGGTGTCTGACCATGGTGGCCAGCTGCCCGAGCACCCGCAGCAACTGGCCCATGCCTACTGGCTGGCACTGGCCCACGATGATGCGCCGGCCGCGCCCAAGCACTGGACGCAGTACAGCACCGGCATCACCCACACCCTGCAGGTGCAGCCGCAAAGCACCAGCAACCACCAGGCGGCCGTGCTGGCTTTGTGCGAGGCCGGCCTGGGCGTGGCCTTGCTGGCGGCCGTGGATGTGCGCCCTGCGGTAGAGGCTGGACGGCTGGTGCGTCTGCTGCCGGACTGGGACATGGGCCATCTGGACCTCTGGGCGGTCACGCCGCAGCGCGATGCGCAGCCGGCCAAGGTGCGCCAGGCCATCGAAGAACTGCAGGCCTATCTGGACAGCGTGCAGACATGAAAAAAGCAGAGGTCTGCACCTCTGCTTGTCAATTTATATAGCTGCCAGCGCTGGATATTCATAGATTTCAGATATTTTTCTATCTGAAACCCTGATTGGTTCAGCGCTGGCCGCTCTTATTTTTCAGTCTTAGGTTCCGGCTTTTCACCGCGCTCATAGACAGCGGCCGCGCGCCCCACAATCAGTGCATCGAGCTTGCCCACCTTGTCCAGATCGCGGTTCTTGTAGGGCAGCTTGTGCAACACATAGCGCATGGCGTTCAGGCGTGCGCGCTTTTTACAGTCGCTCTTGACCACGGTCCAGGGCGCATCGGCCGTGTCGGTTTCAAAGAACATGGCTTCCTTGGCACGGGTGTAGTCGTCCCATTTGTCCAGCGATGCCTGGTCAATGGGCGAGAGCTTCCACTGCTTGAGCGGATGGGTCTCGCGCTCCTTGAAGCGGCGGCGCTGCTCCTTGCGGCTGACGCTGAACCAGAACTTAATCAGGTGGATGCCGCTTTGCACCAGCATGCGTTCGAACTGCGGCGCCTGCTGCATGAACTGGCGGTATTCCTCGTCCGTGCAAAAGCCCATCACGCGCTCGACACCTGCGCGGTTGTACCAGCTGCGGTCAAACAGCACGATTTCACCGGCCGTGGGCAGGTGCTGCACATAGCGCTGGAAGTACCACTGGCCGCGCTCGATGTCCGAAGGCTTTTCCAGCGCCACCACACGGGCGCCACGGGGGTTCAGGTGTTCCATGAAGCGCTTGATGGTGCCGCCCTTGCCCGCAGCGTCGCGCCCTTCAAAGATGATGACCACGCGCTGGCCGGTTTCCTTGACCCAGGCCTGTAGCTTGAGCAGTTCCACCTGCAGCTGGAACTTGTCCTTTTCATACACGGTGCGGCGCAGCAGGTTGGCATAGGGGTAGCCGCCATCCTTCCAGTCCTTGCTCAGCTCGTCGTCCGGATTGACCTTGGCAGCAGGCTGCCCCGCACCACCCAGCTTGTTCAGTGCCTTGCGAATGGCTTTGCGGTCCTCGGGGTCCGAGCCATCCAGCAGCGCACGCAGGGCCTTGGCGCGGGCCTTGTCGTCGCCAGCGCCGTCGAGCACGCTCAGCGCGGCCTCCACGCGGCGCTTCTGAGCCGCCTGCGTGGCTTTTTCGGTCACGAACTGCTCCACCGTCTGCGCAGCCTCTGCGGGCTGTGGACGTGGTGCTGGTGTCTGTTCTGCGCGTGTTTGCTGCTTGCGGGACTTGCTGCTGGTGGGCTTATCAGCCATGCGGAAAACTCCTTGTGGCACGCAAGCCTGCTTGCATGCCTGCCGTCAAAAAATCTGGGAAATATTCAGACGATACCATCGTCCCAGGCCCTGCCCCCTCCCAGTCTGGGTTGATGTGCGATGTACCCCATCGCCTCTGTTCAAGGCACACTGTGCGCATTGCCACCACTTCGTTCTGCCATGACTGCGCAACCGCTTTACGCCACCTTGCTTGCCCTGCTCAGTGTCTGCAGCACAGCCGGTGCCCAGGTGCTGCGCTGCGAAGATGCCCAGGGCCGCGTGACCTACACCAACACCAGCTGCCCGCACGACCAGCGCATGCACTCAGTGGCGCCACCACTGAGTGCCGAGGAACAGGCCCGGCAGGATGCCCAGTACCAGCAGGCTCTCGAACGCAAACGTGAGCAGCAGCAACTACGCGCCGAGCAGGAGGCTGCACAGCGCAAAGCCGAGGCCGAACGAGCCGCCGCTCAGGCCGCACAACAGCCACCACCACCCATCATCGTGCAGGTGCCCGAGGCTGCCCCCGCGCCGCCCGTGTATGTCCCAGTGCCTGTGCCGCACCGCCCGGGCCCTCCACCACCTCCTCCGCACAAGCCCCCTCCCGATGGCGCAGGCTACCAATGCAATGTGTTTCGCTGCTGGGATGGCAAAGGCAATGTCTGGTCCCGCCCCTGATACGCCGCGGCTATGGCTGCAGGCCCTCCTGGACCGTGGGATAGCGCAGCCGCACACGCAGCTCCTGCTTCATGCGCGCATTGCGCAGGCGGCGTGACTCGCTCATGAAGCTCAGCATCACCGGCGGCAGGCTTGCCTGCGCCTGCGCGCGTGACACGCGTGGTGGCCGCGCAAGGCCACACAGATCAGCGGCCAGATCAAAGTAGTCGCCCATGCGCAGTTCGGTGTCGTCACTGGCGTGGTAGGTGCGCTGCGGCTTGCCGTGCCACAGCGCAGCACGGCAGATGCGTGCCAGATCATCGGCATGGATGTGGTTGGTAAACACATCGTCCTCGCGCTGCAGCACGGGCAAACCTTTGAGCAGCCGCGTGCGCGGTGTGCCGCCCTCGCGGTCTGGCGCATAAATGCCGGGAATGCGCAGCACGTTGACCCGCACACCGCTGCGCCGCCCCCATGCGCGCAGCTGCTGCTCGGCATCCACCCGGCGGCGGGCACGGTCCGTGGCAGGCTGCACCGGGCGACTTTCCTCCACCCAGGCCCCATGGCAGTTGCCGTACACCCCGGTGGTGGAGCCATAGACCAGCGTCCGAGGCACGCTCCCGCGCCCGAGTGCATGCACCAGGTTGCGGGTGCGGCTGTCCTGCGCTCCCGCGCCCGGGGGCGGTGCCAGATGCACCACATGCTGCGCCACGCCACGCAGGCGGCGCAGGCTGCGGGCATCGTCCAGATTGCCCAGCAGCGGCGTAATGCCCAGCGCGCGCAGCTGCGGCAGTTTGTCGGCAGACGAGGTCAGCGCCAGCACCCGCGGGCCATGGCGCTGGCTCTGGCCAGACTGGGCCTGCAGATCACGCGCCAGGCGCTGACCCACATCCCCGCAACCCACAATGAGTACGCGAGGACGGCGAAAACGTGCGGGCAATGCACGTTGAGGGAATTGGTTTGCAGGCAAAATTCAGGGATCCCAATTTCATGCACCGGGCCGCCGCAGCG
>JAEZZU010000300.1 GCA_023418355.1 Pseudomonadota bacterium
AACATATGGGCAAGATGCCCGCTTCCTCGGTCCTGCATTGAGATGTAAAGAATCGCTATACCCTCCAAGGTTTGGTGTAAGCCCATCTGCTGTCATGGCAGGTGGGTTTTTTTATGGTCGCTGGGTGGTGTGCTTTGGTATTGATAGCTGTTAGCGCTTGCGAAATCTACGTTTCAATATGATTTGTGTTTGAAAGCCTTGTGTATCAAGCACAAGATGCTCTTTTTTTGTTTTTTGAGGCAAAAAAAGACCGCAACCCACAGAGGGTGCGGCCGTAAAGGTTTTTTGAAGGGTGAGCGTTACGGTGGGGTTGGAGCAATCGCTGTCAGCCTCACACAAGCAGGTGCTCAGACCTGCATGTTCATGACATCGGTGTAAGCCTGTACCAGGCGGTTGCGCACGTGCAGCGTGGCCTGAAAGCCAATCTGCGCCTTTTGCATGGCAACCATGGTCTCTTCGAGGCTGACCGAGGGGTTTTCCAGCTGCACTTCTTTTTGCAGATGGGAAGAGTGATTCTGTGCGGCGCTGACTGAGCGCAGCGCGTTCTCCAGCGCAGTGCTGAATCCGTGGCCTTCAGCTTCGGCCTTTTGCACAGGCTTGGTCAAGCGTTGTGCCATGTCGCTGGACATGGTGGTCAACGGAGATGTGGCGCTATGAAGGCGTAAGTCCATGATGTTTCCCTGAACTCGTTATTGATCGATGGGTGCAATCGTAGGCAATTGCAAAACATTCATCTGCGGGAATAAATGGGGAAACGGGTGCCTTATCGGGGGAACGTGGCTGGCGGAAGTTTGAATAATCGGCTCTACGTTGGGCTCCGTGTTGGGCTCAAGCCCTCCATTTGGAAAGAACGATGTCCGCAGTTGCAGAAATTCCTGTTGAACCAAACGCCGCTCCCGCCGCCACCACTGTTTCCTGGCGGGAGAAGGTTGCAGCTCTCGATAGAAATCAACGCATCCTGATTGGTGCGGTGGGCGCACTGGTCGTGGCCGGTCTGGTGGCCGCGCTGATGTTCAGCCGCCAGCCCGATTACCGTGTGCTGTTCAGCAATTTGAGCGACAAGGATGGCGGCGCCATCGTGGCCCAGCTGTCGGCCATGAACGTGCCCTACAAGTACACCGAAGGCGGCGGCGCCATCATGATTCCGGCCGACCGTATCCATGACGTGCGCCTGAAGCTGGCCACACAGGGTCTACCCAAGGGCGCGGTCTCGGGCTTCGAGATCATGGAGAACAGCAAGTTCGGTATCACCCAGTTTCAGGAGCGTGTGAACTATCAGCGTGCGCTGGAGGGTGAGCTGACACGTTCCATCATGGGTCTGGCTGCCGTGCAGAACGCACGCGTGCACCTGGCACTGCCCAACCAGAATGGTTTCTTCCGCGAGCAGCAAAAGCCCTCGGCTTCGGTGCTGCTGACGCTGTACCCCGGCCGCATGCTGGACCGCACGCAGATTGCGGGCATCGTGCACCTGATTTCTTCCAGCGTGCCTGAGATGCTGCCTTCGGCCGTGAGCGTGCTGGATGACTCCGGCAAGCTGCTGTCGCAGGCGCCCAATCCCGATGAAAGCCCTGTAGACATTCAGCAGCTGATGTACCAGCAGCAGCTGGAAAAGCAGTACACACAGCGCATTCTGGACATCCTGGAACCTGTGGTGGGCAAGGGCAATGTGAAGGCGCAGGTGACGGCTGAGCTGGACTTCTCGCGCTCGGAATCGACCTCGGAGATCCATGCGCCCAATCAGGGCCAGGCCCCCAGCGCGGTGCGCAGCCAGCAGGTGCTGGAAGCCATTGGCGAGAAAGAGCCTGTGCCCCCCACCGGCATTCCCGGTGCAGTGAGCAACCAGCCGCCACAGACGGCTACAGCGCCTATCAATGGCGATGCGCCTACGCTGCAGGCCGCCAACGGCCAGAACAGCAATGTGCTGACCATCCCCGGCAGCAAGCGTGAGTCTGTGACCAATTACGAAGTGGACAAGACCGTGAAGGTCACTCGCAGCAGCACCGGCACCATCAAGCGCATGACGGCGGCGGTGGTGGTGAACTACCTGCCCGGCGCAGCTGCTGAAGGTGGTGCCCCCGTGCTGCAGGCGCTGACTGAAGCGCAGCAGGCACAGATGCTGGCGCTGGTGCGCGAAACCATTGGCTTTAACGCAGAGCGTGGTGACTCGGTCAACCTGATGAATGCCCAGTTCCAGCAGGACGGTGGCCGCGTGGCATCTGACCTGCCCCTGTGGCAGCAGCCTGAAACCATTGCACTGGCCAAGTCCGTGATGTGGCCTGTGGGTCTGGTGCTGGCGGCACTGATTCTGGCGCTGGGTGTGGTGCGCCCCATCCTCAAGGCACGCAAGAAGAAGGAACAGGCACAGCTGGATCTGCTGGCCGCTGATGAGATTGAGCGCCCCGCACTGGCGGCACCGCTCAAGCCCGGTGAGCCCACGCCCGAAGAGCTGCGCCTGCAGCAGGCGCGTGCGCTGGCCAAGCAGAACCCCATTGCGGTGGCCAACATCATCAAGACCTGGGTCAATGGCGAATCGAATTAATGGCCTTGGGCTGTGCTTAATAACACCGACAACACGAAGAGTTGCATATGGATGAACGAGGTCTGAACGACGCCGCGATTTTGCTGATGTCTCTGGGTGAGGAGGAGGCGGCGGAGGTTTTCAAGCACCTCTCGCCCAAAGAGGTGCAGAAGCTGGGCGAAACCATTGCGCGCATGCGTGGTGTGTCCAAAGAAAAAGTGGACTTTGTGATTGCGCGCTTTACCGATGACTGCGCGGCACAGAGCCTGCTGGTGGAAGACGCGAGCGACTACGTCAAGTCCGTGCTGCGCCGTGCGCTGGGCGATGACAAGGCAGCGCTGCTGCTGGACCGCATTCTGCAGGGCGGCGATGTCTCGGGCATTGAAAGCCTGAAGTGGATGGACCCCGTGTCCGTGGCCGAACTGCTGCGCAATGAACACCCACAGATCATTGCCGCCATCATGGTGCATCTGGAGTACGACCAGGCGGCTGCCGTGCTGATGCAGCTGCCCGAGCGGCTGCGCAGCGAAGTGGTGCTGCGTGTGGCAACGCTGGAAGGTATCCAGCCTTCGGCCCTGAAGGACCTCAACGAGGTGCTGTACAAGGTGCTGGCCGGTGGCGACAAGATCCGCAAGACATCGCTGGGCGGCGTGAAGACCGCGGCCGAGATGATCAACCTGCTGGGCAGCAATGCCGATGTGGCGGTGCTGGACACCATCCGCAACTACGACTCCGACCTGGCGCAGAAGATCATGGACAAGATGTTCGTGTTCGACGACCTGGTCAAGCTGGACGCCCGTTCGCTGCAGCTGGTGCTGCGCGAAGTGGCCTCCGAGACGCTCATCATCGCGCTCAAGGGTGGCTCCATGGAAGTGCGCGACAAGATTCTGGCCAATATGTCCATGCGTGCCGCCGCTGCGCTGCGCGAAGACCTGGAGGCACGCGGTCCCATGCGTCTGTCCGAAGTGGAAACGCAGCAGAAGGAAATCCTCAAGGTGGTGCGTCGCCTGGCCGACGAAAACCAGATCACGCTGGGTGGCGGTCCCGAGGACAGTTTCGTCTGATGCGGACAGTGACAGGAAGACGGTGAAACACATATGACACGCTTCATTCCCAGCGAAGAAATTGACCAGCAAAGCGTGCGTCAGTGGCACTTTGGCAATGTGCGCCACAGCGCGCAGCAGGGCTTCATGGCCATGCCGGAGATGACGCTGGGCCCCATCCTGACGGCTCCCGCACAGCCCGAAGTGGCAGAACCTGCGGAAGCTGTGGCGGTGGTGGAGCCTGAGCAGATCCAGCCGGAGCAGGACGCAGCGCCTGCGCCAGTGGTGCCCATGTTTACCGAGGAAGAGCTGCAGCAGCATGTGCAGCAGGCTGCAGAGCAGGCGCGTGCAGAGGCGTACCAGCAGGGTCTGCAGCATGGCCAGCAGGAAGCTGCCCATGAGTGGCAGCAGCGCATGGCTGACTACCAGAACAATGTGGGCCGTGAGGCCGCGCAGCGCCTGAACGAGGTGCTGCATGCGGCCGCAGAGGCGGTGCAAGGCCTGCAGCAGCAGATGTCGCAGGACTTGCTGCAGCTGGCTGTGGATATTGCGCGCCAGGTGGTGCGCCAGGAATTGCGTTGCAACCCGCAGGCGCTGCAGCCGGTGGTGGCCGAGGCGCTGGACATGCTGGGCGCCGAAAGCAAGCCCGCCGTGGTGCGCCTGCACCCCGAAGATTTTCAGCGGCTGCAAGCGCATCTGTGTGCCAGCATTCCCAACCCCAAGGTGGAATGGCTGGCCGACCCCAGCGTACCTGCCGGCGGCTGTCTGGTGCAAAGCCAGGGCGCCCAGGTGGATGGCACGCTGGAGCGCCGCTGGCAGCGCGCCGTAGCGGCGCTGGGCCTGGTATCGACCTGGTACGAGGAGGCACCACATGCCTGATGCGCAGCCCAAGTCTGCCAGCCCCGTGGTGGCGCAGCTCAAGGAGATGCTGCAGCTGGGCCGTGAGCGCGTCAACCAGCCGCTGCCGCTGCAAAGCCATGGCACGCTGACACGTCTGACCGGCCTGGTGCTGGAAGCCAGCGGGCTGCGTGTGCCTGTGGGCTCGCAATGCCACCTGCAAATGCCGGGTGCAGAGCCCGTGCTGGCCGAGGTGGTGGGCTTTGCGGGTGAGCGTGCTTTTCTGATGCCAGCGGGGGATATTCAAGGCCTGTCCTGCGGGGCAGTGGTGACGCCTGCGGAGCCTTTTGTGCCGCCGCTGCGCCTGGGGGATACCAAGGTGCCCTCGCTGGCCACGGGTGTGCTGCGTCTGCCCATGGGTGATGGCCTGCTGGGCCGTGTGATTGATTCCCAGGGCAAGCCGCTGGACCATGCCGGTGAGTTGCTGGATGTGGTGGCAGAGCCGCTGGACCGCGAGCCCATCAACGCCATGGAGCGCGCTCCTGTGCGCGAGAGCCTGGATACCGGTGTGCGTGCCATCAACAGCCTGCTGACCGTGGGGCGTGGTCAGCGTCTGGGTCTGTTTGCGGGCTCTGGCGTGGGTAAATCCGTGCTGCTGGGCATGATGGCGCGCTACACCAAGGCAGATGTGATTGTGGTGGGCCTGATTGGTGAGCGTGGCCGCGAAGTGAAAGAGTTCGTGGAAGACATTCTGGGCGCGCAGGACCGCTCGCGTGCCGTGGTGGTGGCCGCGCCTGCCGATGCGCCGCCGCTGCTGCGCATGCAGGGTGCGAGCTACGCCACAGCGATTGCCGAGCATTTCCGTGACAAGGGCAAGCATGTGCTGCTGCTCATGGATTCGCTGACCCGCTACGCACAGGCGCAGCGCGAGATTGCACTGGCCATTGGTGAGCCTCCTGCGACCAAGGGCTATCCACCCTCGTGCTTTGCCAAGCTGCCAGCGCTGGTGGAGCGCAGCGGCAATGGCCTCAATGGCGTGGGCTCGATCACAGCCTTCTACACCGTGCTGTCGGAAGGTGACGACCAGCAGGACCCGATTGCGGACGCATCGCGCGCCATTCTGGATGGTCACTATGTGCTCTCGCGTGCGCTGGCCGAGCAGGGCCACTACCCCGCCATTGACATCGAACAGTCAGCCTCGCGCGTGATGCACAACGTGGTCTCGCGCGAGCATTTCGAATTAGCTAGACGGTTTAGGGCCGTCTATTCGCGCTATCAAAAAAGCAAGGATTTGATACAAGTAGGAGCTTATGTGAACGGCTCCGATCCTTTGGTGGACGAGGCCATTCGCTTGCAGCCAGCGATGGCCAGGTTCTTGCAGCAGACCATGTTTGAGTCTGCGTCCATGGAACAAAGTTTGGCAGACATGGCAACGGTCTTAGGCCAGCCAGGATGAGATAACGAGAGGGATTTGGAATGTCTTCGCTCAATGCTTTGATGATCGCGATTGAAATGGCAGTGCGTAAACGTGATGACGCACGCCAGGCGCTGCGTGAGCGTCAGCATGCTTTCGATGCTGCCAAGTCCCAGATGGACCAGCTGGAGAGCTATGCCGCAGAAATGCAGCAACGCTGGGGTGCCACGGAAGGGGCTTCGCTCAAGCCTGAAGTCATGGTGCACCACCGGCAGTTCATGGAGCGGCTGGAGCACGCCATCAACCTGCAGACGCGGGTGATTGCAGACCAGTCCATCCGTCTGGAAGCAGCGCAAAAAGCGCTGATGGCTGCGGAGCTGCGCCTGACCAGTCTGAACAAGGTGGTGGAAACACGCCGCCGCGACATGGAACTGGCGCAGATGCGCCGCGAGCAAAAGCAGACGGATGAACGTGCCGCGCTGCAATTCATTGGCCGTACGTTTGGCATGCAGTTTCAGGAGGCATGAGCATGGATATTCAGCAGGCGGTGGCGCCCATACAGCCTCAACCCAAGTCCAGGCTCGCAGAAAAACCTGCGGTGCAGGACAAGTCGGAAGCGGTGGACGAGCGCTCCGGGCAGACCAGTGCGGCCAAGTTTTCCAGCTTATTGAAAGACATGCGCCAGGACGACGGACAGGCGCTGGATGGTAGCGCTCTGGCGGTGCAAGCCCAGGAGTCACTGGTGGTGCCAGACCTCAAGGACTTGCCACCCGGCGAGGTGCTGGCTACGGCACTCAGTCTGGATGATTTGCTGGGGCAGGCCCAGCGTCTGCTGGGTGCAGATGCGGCGCCAGAAGGTCAGGCCTCAGCTGTGTCATCCCAGGCACAAGGGCATGGTCTGGGTGCACAAATGCATGTGGCCGTAGGTCAGCAGGTGGCCACCGTAGCCGCAGGCGTGCAGACAGCACCGCAGGCAGAAGGCGCGCCTGAAGCACCTGCCGTGGCGCAGTCCGCCGCCACCGCACTGCTGGCACAGGCTGCAGATGCTGCCGAGGTGGTGGAGCAGCTGTTCACGGGTGATGCCCCGCGCAGTGCCGATGCTGACGGCCGCTTTGCCCTGCAGGGCAACTGGACGCTGGACGATGGCCAGGCCGAAATGCAGCCTGCCCTGCAGCGCGTGATGGCACAGGTGGAGCAATGGGCCGCCAGCGCAGGCGTGCAGGCCAAGCCGGGTGAGCGCGCAGACGGCACCCGCAGCGTAGCTGCCAGCAGCGTGGAAGCACTGGGTGCCGGGCAGGGCAGCGGCACACGCCTGATGGACAGCGCGGTGCGTGAAGTACAGCAGGCGCAAGACGCCATGTTTGAGGGCCAGCAGGAGGCACCGGTGGAAGACATGCGCTTCTGGCTGCAAGGCAAGCAGCAGCGTGCGGAAGTGGTGATGGAAAAGGATGGCCAGCCCGTGCGTGTGCAGGTGGCCGTGCGCGGCAATGAAGCCCATGTGACATTCCGCGCAGACCAGACCCAGACCCGGGAGCTGCTCGATGGCAATGTGGCGCAGCTGCGCGAGATGCTGGAGCAGCAGGGGCTGGAGCTGGCGGGCGTGCAGGTGCAGGCACAGACGCAGGGTGATGCCGCTTCGAATGGCGGCGCGCAGCGCAATGCCTGGCAGGATGGTCCAGTGCGCCATGGCGTGGTGGAAGTGCCTGCAGAGGCTGCCCAGACGGTGGCTGCACCGCGTGTGCAGCAAGCACGTGGGCTGGATTTGTACGCTTGATTGCGTGCAGGCCGGAGGCCGTGCACTGAAGTAGACGACTTTTTTGTCGGCTGTTTCAGCCTTTTATTCTGGCTATGATTTCGGACTTCTTCGAAATAATAAGACCTTGGTGTGCTGCAAGCCTGGGTGATGGGCGCAGGAATAGCCAACTTTGAATCAGCACACTTTTATCCCTGAAGGAACATAACGTGGCCGCAACCAATACTGCCGCCGCTACGGCGCAAGGCAAGAGCAAAAAAGTAATCGTGTTCGGTGCTATCGCCGCCTTGCTGGTCGTTGTGATTGCA
>JAEZZU010000145.1 GCA_023418355.1 Pseudomonadota bacterium
CAAATAAGGCTGCAGTCCACCATTATTTGTACCCCGTGGAGTAGCTGGTTCAATGCAGCATCTCAGCGGGTAAATGACTGCACTCGGGCAGCAACGAAGCTGTTGCTCCCATGGACAAAAAGCACAAAGGAAAAATCAAAAAACATAGCTGCCAGCGCTTGATACATGGGCGCTAGAGGCATATTTCATTGATAAAAAATCAATCCATGCTGCTGCATGAAGTGCAGCCCACAAAAAAACCGCCCGAAGGCGGTTTTGGTCTTTTAAGGCCGAAGCGCTGGTGCTTCAGGCACCTGCAACGGTGATGCCCTTGAATTCGCCGGTGGCGATCTTTTCTTTCCAGATCGCAGGACCGGTGATGTGGGCGCTGGTGCCACCGGCGTCCACAGCCACGGTCACGGGCATATCGACCACGTCAAATTCGTAGATGGCTTCCATGCCCAGGTCTTCAAAGCCGACCACCTTGGCGCCCTTGATGGCCTTGGAGACCAGGTACGCTGCACCGCCCACGGCCATCAGGTAGGCCGACTGGTGCTTCTTGATGCTGTCGATAGCCACAGGGCCGCGCTCGGCCTTGCCGACCATGGCGATCAGGCCGGTCTTTTCCAGCATCATGTCGGTGAACTTGTCCATGCGGGTGGCGGTGGTGGGGCCTGCGGGGCCGACCACTTCATCCCCCACGGGGTCCACGGGGCCGACGTAGTAGATCACGCGGTTGGTGAAGTCCACGGGCAGCTGCTCGCCCTTGGCCAGCATGTCCTGAATGCGCTTGTGGGCAGCGTCGCGGCCGGGCAGCATCTTGCCGTTCAGGAGCAAGGTGTCGCCAGGCTTCCAGCTGGCCACTTCTTCCTTGGTCAGGGTGTTCAGGTCCACGCGCTTGGACTTGTTGTAGTCAGGCGCCCAGTCCAGCTTGGGCCAGGTGTCCATGGATGGTGGATCCAGGTACACGGGGCCGGAGCCATCCAGCACAAAGTGTGCGTGGCGGGTGGCGGCGCAGTTGGGGATCATGGCCACGGGCTTGGAGGCCGCGTGTGTGGGGTACATGTTGATCTTGACGTCCAGCACGGTGGTCAGGCCGCCCAGGCCTTGGGCACCAATGCCCAGCGCGTTGATCTTTTCGTACAGCTCCAGACGCAGCTTTTCCACGTCGTCCAGCTCCGCACCGGAGGCTGCCTTTTCCTGGAGCTGGTACATGTTCAGCTCTTCCATCAGGCTTTCCTTGGCCAGCAGAACGGCTTTTTCTGCCGTGCCGCCAATGCCGATGCCGATCATGCCGGGTGGGCACCAGCCAGCGCCCATGGTGGGGATGGTCTTGAGCACCCAGTCGACCAGGTTGTCGCTGGGGTTCATCATGATCATCTTGGACTTGTTCTCGGAGCCGCCGCCCTTGGCAGCCACGGTCACTTCCACGGTGTTGCCGGGCACGATCTGCACGTTGATGACGGCAGGCGTGTTGTCCTTGGTGTTCTTGCGCTTGAACTGGGGGTCTGCCACCACCGAAGCACGCAGGGTGTTGTCGGGGTGGTTGTAGGCACGGCGCACGCCTTCGTTGATGGCGTCTTCCAGGCCCATAGTGAAGCCGTCCCACTTCACATCCATACCCACCTTCAGGAACACGTTCACGATGCCGGTGTCCTGGCAGATGGGACGGTGACCCGTGGCGGCCATCTTGGAGTTGGTCAGGATCTGCGCCATCGCATCCTTGGCAGCAGGGCTTTGTTCACGCTCGTAGGCGCGCGCCAGATGCTGGATGAAATCCGGTGTGTGGTAGTAGCTGATGTACTGGAGGGCACCTGCGATCGAGTCGATCAGGTCTTGCTGTCGGATGGAGGTGGTCATCGTGGAGCTTCTCAGGTTTGTTATTGCGCGGGATGCGCGGAAAAAATCCTGTTGATTATCGACGCATCCGGGGCCTGCTGCGCAGCAAATCTGACAAGTCTTATATAGGACTCAACGATTGCCTGTCCGTAGCAGCGCTGTCACGTGCAATGCCGCAAGCCGTCTGCCGCACGGTATGCTGCTGCCCCATGACATGGATTCTTCTGGTCTTGCATTTGGTCGTGGTAATCGGCCTGGGTCTGCGCATTCTGTGGCGCACCGATCTGCGCCCCGATGTTCGCATGGGCTGGCTGGTCACCGTGGTGCTGCTGCCCGGCATCAGCTGCGTGCTGTACTACCTGTTTGGCGAGGTGGCGCTGCGCCGCGCCGGGCGCACGCGGCACCTGAAGGTGCGCGACTACATGCTGCGCCACATGCATGCGCCCACGCCCGATGCGCAGACGGTGCAGCAGGAGATGCAGCACACGATTGACCGCCCCTGGCACAGCGCCTTTGGCTATGCGGCTTCCATCAACGGCTTCCTGCCCTGCAAGGGCCACAGCGCCGAGCTGATGGCCGATGGCGCCACGGCCCGCGCACGCATGCTGCAGGACATGGATGCGGCGCAGCACGAAATCCATGTGCTGTATTACATCTGGCTGGACGACGAGACAGGCCGCAACGTGGCCCACGCGCTGATCCGTGCCGCACAGCGTGGCGTGAAGTGCCGCGCCATGGTGGATGGCCTGGGCTCGCGTGCGCTGGTGCATTCGCCACTGTGGAAGGAGATGGAGGCCGCTGGCGTGGAAGTGGCCGTGGCCCTGCCCCTGAGCCACCCGATACGCGTGCTGCTGACCAGCCGCATTGACCTGCGCAACCACCGCAAGATCACCATCATTGACCGCCAGATCACCTACTGCGGCAGCCAGAACTGCGCCGATGAAGCCTTCTTGCCCAAGGCCAGCTTCGCACCCTGGGTGGACATCATGCTGCGCGTGCAAGGCCCCGTGGTCGCGCAGATGCAGTGGGTGTTTGCCAGCGACTGGAACCAGTCTGATGCCCAGCCCTTCCCGGCCCCTGAGCCACCGCCGCAGCCCTGCGAAGAGGACGCAGGCTTTGCCGCTGTGGTGATTGCCGAAGGCCCAACGGAGCGTGCGCGCTCTACCTCACAGCTCATGTCGCAGCTGCTGGCCTGCGCGCAGCAGGAGGTGGTGATTTCCACGCCCTACTTCGTGCCCGATGCCACGGTGCTGGACGCCCTGTGCGCAGCCGCATGGCGCGGCGTGACTGTGCGCATGATCCTGCCCGCACGCAATGACTCGGCCTTTGTGGCCGCTGCCAGCCGCAGCTACTACCACCGCCTGCTCACCGCCGGGGTGCAGATTCACGAATTCACACCCGGCCTGCTGCACGCCAAGACGCTGTGCGTAGACGGGCAGGTGACGCTGCTGGGCTCCACCAACCTGGACCTGCGCAGCTTTGACCTGAACTTTGAGAACAACATCCTGCTGCAGGACACGGCCATCACCGCCGCCGTGCGCCAGCGGCAGGATGACTACATGGCCCAGTCCCACCCTGTGACGCTCAAAGACCTGAAGGCCTGGCCGTGGTGGCTGCGCATGTGGAATAACTTCCTGGCCATGATGAGCCCCGTGCTGTAGGGTACGCCCAAGCGTTTCAGTGTTGGGCTATCGAAGTTATTGAGAATAGCTCTCAACAACTACGCTACCATGTGGACTCCATCCCTCATTTGCGGCAGCGCTTCTAGGCAGCAGCACCTCATGTGCAGCCACCCGTGCCGCTCAGACATCAGGAGTTCACATCCATGACTGCCACCCGCCTGGAAAAAGACACCTTCGGCCCCATCGCCGTACCTGCCGACAGACTCTGGGGCGCACAGACCCAGCGTTCGCTGCAGAACTTCAAGATCAGCGGTGAACGCCAGCCGCATGAAATCATCCATGCACTGGCCCAGGTGAAAAAAGCCAGCGCCACCGTGAACTGTGCGCTGGGCCTGCTGGATACGAAGAAGGCCAAAGCCATCATTGCTGCTGCCGACGAAGTGCTGGCAGACCAGCATCCGGATGAGTTTCCGCTGGTGGTCTGGCAGACCGGCTCAGGCACGCAGACGAATATGAACGTCAACGAGGTGCTGGCCAATCGCGCCAGCGAAATCCTCGGCGGTGAACGCGGTGAGGCACGCCTGATTCACCCGAATGACGATGTGAACAAGAGCCAGTCCAGCAACGATGTCTTCCCCACCGCCATGCATGTGGCGGCCGTAACAGCCATCGAAAGCAAACTGCTGCCCGCCATTGCCACCCTGCGCGCCACGCTGCAGGCCAAGAGCGAGGCCTTTGCAGACATCGTCAAGATTGGCCGCACCCACCTGCAGGATGCAACCCCGCTGACGCTGGGGCAGGAAATTTCGGGCTGGGCTGCCCAGCTGGCCCATGGGGAACGCCACGTCCGCAATGCCCTGCCCCATCTGTATGAACTGGCACTGGGCGGCACCGCCGTGGGCACGGGCCTGAATGCGCCCAAGGGCTATGCCGAAGGCGTAGCGCAGGAGCTGGCCAAGATCACAGGCTACCCGTTTGTGACTTCGCCCAACAAGTTTGAGGCTCTGGCTTCCTGCGACGGTCTGGTCCATGCCCACGGCGCGCTCAAGACACTGGCAGCCAGCCTGATGAAGATTGCCAACGATGTGCGCTGGCTGGCTTCCGGCCCACGCAGCGGTCTGGGCGAAATCACCATTCCAGAGAACGAACCCGGCTCGTCCATCATGCCGGGCAAGGTCAACCCCACACAGTGTGAAGCCGTGACCATGCTCTGCGCCCAGGTGTTTGGCAACGATGTGGCCATCAACTTTGGTGGTGCCTCGGGTAATTTTGAGCTGAACGTCTTCCGCCCCATGGTGGCCCACAACTTCCTGCAAAGCGTGCGCCTGCTGGCCGATGGCATGCTGAGCTTTCACGAACACTGCGCGGTGGGCATTGAACCGCACAAGGAGCGCATTGAAGAACTGGTGGAGCGCTCGCTGATGCTGGTCACTGCCCTGAACCCGCACATTGGCTACGACAAGGCGGCCTTCATCGCCAAGAAGGCCCACAAGGAAGGCAGCAGCCTGCGCGAAGCAGCCATTGCCAGCGGCTTTCTGACGGCCGAGCAGTTTGACCAGTGGGTCGTGCCCCAGAAGATGGTTGGTAATCTGGAAAATTGATAGCTGCTAGCGCTTATTCCATAAGCGCTAGAGCCATATTTGACTCAATATTTCGAAACTGGCTCGCACTGCTTGTGCTACCCCTGTCTGCAGTGGTGATTGCAGACATCTCCTACAAAAATTGCTTGCTTTGTCTTGGTATGATTTGAAACAAATATTTACACTCAAGCATTCCATTGACCGTGACAGCAAGCATTGCAGCCCTTCCGCCCTCCTCCAACTTACTGCAGGCTGCAGTGGACCAGTCGTTCAACGCCGTTGTCATTACCAGTGCAGACCACAGCGGAACAGGCCCCTGCATCACTTACTGCAACCGCGCCTTCTGTGCCATGACGGGCTATAGCGCCGAGGAACTGCTGGGCCAGTCGCCCGGGATGCTGCAAGGCCCGATGACCGACCCCAAGGTGATTCAGCATCTGCGTGATTGCCTGCACAGCGGGGCGTTCTTTCAGGGCTCCACCTTCAACTACCGCAAAGATGGCAGTGCGTACCTGGTGGAATGGAACATCTCTCCGGTGCGTGATGAAAACGGGCAGATACAGGCCTATGTCTCCGTTCAGCAGGACATTACCGCCAGGGTTCAGGCCGAACAGCGCCAGGCCCTGCTGGCCCATGCACTGCACGCTACGAATGACGCAGTGCTGATTACAGACCACCAGGCGCACATCCTGTTTGTGAACCATGCCTTTGAGCAGCAGACTGGCTACAGCAGCGCTGAAGTGCTGGGGCATACACCGCAGCTGCTGCAATCAGGCCAGCACACCCCAGAGTTTTACGACCGGCTGCGCTCTGCCCTGCAACAAGGCATCAGCTACCAGAACACCTTCACCAATCGCCACAAAAATGGAGCTCTGTACTATGCAGCGCAGACCATCTCGCCCCTGAAGGACGAGAGCGGTGCCATCTCGCACTATGTGAGCGTGAGCAAGGACGTGACGGAGCTGGTGACGCGCACCAGAGAACTGCGCCAGCAGGCCTACCACGACGCCCTCACCGGCTTGCTGAACCGGCGCGCTGGTGAAACGCAGCTGCAGCTGTGCAGCCAGAATGCACTGCGACGTCAAACCCACTACGCGCTGATCCTGTGCGACATCGATAACTTCAAGCAGGTCAATGACCGCTTTGGCCACGAGGCAGGCGACCATGTGCTGCAGCGCTGCGCCGGCCTGCTCAGTGCCAGCGTGCGCAGTGGCGATACCGTGGTGCGCTGGGGCGGCGAAGAGTTCCTGATCATCCTGCCCGACTGCCCTCCCCAGGCAGCCCTTGATCTGGCAGAGCGCATCCGCCGCACCATTGCCAGCCACCAGGACCCAGTCATCGGCAGCTTCACCTTTTCGCTGGGGGTGGCGACCTCTGAAGCCACCGAAGACCATACCGCTGTGCTGCGCAAGGCCGATTCCGCGCTGTATGCCTGCAAGCGCAATGGCCGCAACCAGGCGCTGATTGCGGCGTAGCGCATTGCTGCTGTTGCCCTTGCCTGACTGCCTTTTCTTGGCACCTTGTCTACATTCGCAAAAAGCCAGGCACGGCAAGGTGAACGGGGATTTTGGGCACCGCAGCAGTCCATGAGCTACTTTCAAAAAAGTCTATAGAAGACGCCGCGAAAGTGTTCCAATGATTGTGCGTTCACGCACGCAGATTCCAAAGACTGCGTCACACGCTTTTTATTGCGCTTTGCTGTTTTCTCGTATGTTGCCTTCCTCACTCCCAGCTTCTTCCATCAGCCAAGCTTTGCAGCGTCTGGCTGACATGCCTCGATTGGCTCTGGGCCACCTGCCCACGCCTTTACAGGCTTTGCACCGTATCAGCGCCCATGTCGGCGGCCCACGCATCTGGATCAAACGCGATGACTGCACTGGCCTTGCCACAGGTGGCAACAAGACACGCAAACTGGAATTTCTGCTGGGCGATGCGCTGGCACAAGGCTGCGACACCCTGATCAGCCAGGGCGCGCTGCAATCCAACCATGCGCGCCAGGTGGCGGCCGCGGGTGCTGCCGCAGGCTTGAAGGTGCACCTGGTACTGTCAGACGCCGTGCCAGATCGCCAGCCTGATTACGCACGCCTGGGCAATATTCAGCTGTGTCGCTTGCTGGGCGCACAGGTGCAAATCGTTCCCGGCGACAGTGATTCCGATGCACTGTGCGCACAACTGGCCCGGGATTTGGCTGCGAATGGTGCGAAACCGTATGTGATCCCCATGGGTGGCTCCAACGGCATGGGGGCTCTGGGCTATGCATCCGCCTTGATCGAAATTGCCAACCAGATGCATGCACTGGGTGAGCCATTGGATGCCGTGGTACTGGCAACCGGCAGTGGCGGTACACAGGCAGGCCTGATGCTGGGCGCCGCACTGATGCAGTGGAGCGGCCAAGTTTATGGCGTGAGCGTCAGCCCCGACTACGCACTGGCTGCACAGCGTGTCGGCAAGGCACTGGATGAAGCATCTGCCTTGCTCGACCTGCCCACAGAAGTAGCGCGCAGCGTGCCTTTGCTGGTGGATGAAGCATTCAAAGGCCCGCACTATGGCATTCCCAATATGGCCACCTATGCAGCGCTGGAATTGGCAGCGCGCATGGAAGGCGTGCTGCTGGACCCTGTCTACAGCGGCAAGGGCTTTGCGGGGCTGCTGGCCGCCTGTGCAGCTGGCGGCAGCCTGCACAACGCACGCAACGTGGTGTTTTTGCATACGGGAGGAACAGCAGCCTTGTCAGCCTACCCCGAAGTGGGCAACACAACACTGCAGGCATAAAGCCTGCTTTCGCCCTTGGCGTCGGGCGGGGTGCTCAAGCACGCATGACGTTTGGTGATGACATGTGAGTGCGCACTGCTAGAGTGTTTGCGCTATTACCAAGAGGGAGCGGGCATCGTGCCCACCTATCAGTTTTTCCTTTTCCAAGGGAAAAAAGCCAACCGGCAATTTCAGTAATCAGGAGTACAACGAATGAAGCGACGTTTGTGGATTGCGGCCGTAGCCAGTGCCGCCAGCTTGATGATGGCCCATGGTGTGGCCCATGCCGATCAGGTGGAAGACATCAAGAAGAAAGGCGAATTGGTAGTGGGTGTGCTGGGTACCGATGAGCCCATGAGCTTCATCGACCCCAAGACCCGCGAGCTGGTGGGCTATGACGTGGACCTGGGCAAGGCCGTGGCGGCCAAGCTGGGTGTCAAGCCCGTGTTCAAACAAATCACCATCGCAGCCCGTATTCCTGAGCTGCAGCAAGGCCACATCGACCTGCTGGCTGCGTCGCTGACCCACAGCAAGGAACGTGAAGAGCAGATCGACTTTTCGCTGACCACCTTTGTGACCGGCACCAAGGTGCTGGTGCGTGCCAACAGCGGCATCAACGATGTTCCCGAACTGGCAGGCAAGCGCGTGGTGACAGCCAAGGGCAGCTCCATGGAAGTGAACATGCGCAAGGCGGTTCCCTCTGCCAACATCGTGACCTTTGACACTTCGCCCCAGGCTTTCGTGGCACTGCAACAAGGCAAGGCCGTAGGTTATGTGAACGAAGACGCCAGCCTGGCACGCTCGCTGAACCAGATCGGAGACAAGCGCAGCGAGTACAAGATTTTGCCCACCAACCTGGCGGTCGAGCCCCTGGCTTTGGGCATCAAAAAGGGGGAAACCAACTTGAAGAAGGTGGTGGATGACACCCTGCGCGAACTGGAAGCCTCCGGCAAGGCCGAAGAACTGTATGAGCAGTGGTTCGGCCAGAAGAGCGCCTTGAAGATGCCCAAGCGCGAATTCAAGATCGAAACCGACAAGATCGATTAATTCCACCTCAGACCAGCAAGAGCTGCGCAAACTCGCAGCGCTTGTTGCCTGCCCATAGCGCCTTGTGCGCTCACACCCTGTGCCACCAGGCGTTGCGTGCAGGGTGCCCGGAGAACTTCTCCAAGAAGTCATGACCCATTTTGAAGTTCAGATGCTGCTGTCAGGCCAGTACCACGACATGCTCGTGGCCGGGCTTTTGATGTCACTGCAGTACTTGCTGTTTGCGTTCGTGATTGCGTTGCCGCTGAGCCTCGTGATCGCCCTGTTTCGCCTGTCGCCGTTCAAGATTCTGAACTGGATAGGCGCGACCTATGTGGAAGTCATCCGCAGCATTCCACTGCTGGCCCACATGCTGTTCTGGTACTTTGGCGTGCCCGAACTCCTGCCCGACAGTCTGCGTGAAACGCTGTACAACGGACCGGTGGAGTCCATCTGTGCCGTGGTAGCACTGGCCGTGTATACCGCCGCCTATATGGCTGAAGACATTCGCAGCGGCATTCGCGCCGTACCTGCCGTGCAGATGGAAGCTGCGCGTGCGCTGGGGCTGAGCTACGGCCGCACCATGCGCCTGGTAATCCTGCCACAGGCACTGCGGTTGACGGTGCCCCCGCTGATTTCACAGACCCTGAACATGTGGAAGGGCTCGTCCGTGGCCACGGTAATCGGCGCCTCGGAACTGATGTACCAGGTCGGTCAGGTGGAAAGCCAGACCTTCCGCAGCTTTGAAGCGTTTGCCTTTGCCAGCGTGTCCTATCTGGCCGTGTCGCTGGTCATTACCTTGATGGCCAGCTGGTTCCAGCACCGCTATCCAGTGCGCACCATGTAAGAGGACACCATGCTGGAACTGATTCAAGAATATTGGCTGTATTTCCTGGTGGGGCAGTACCCCAATGGCCCGCTCGGCGGCATGGCGTTGACCGTGATTTTGGCCGCGCTGGGCCTGGTTCTGTCGCTGCCACTGGGCCTGGTCTTTGGTCTGATGCGCGTCTCGCCCTACAAATGGGTTCGCCTGCCTATCACCGGCTTTGTCTATGTCGTGCGTGGTTTACCACTGCTGATGGTGGTCTTCTGGGCCTATTTCTTTCTGCCCACCCTCACGGGCGTGAAGACCAACCAGTTCTGGACCATGCTGATCGTGCTGGTGGTGTTTGACGCCGCCTATCTGGCCGAAATTGTCCGCGCCGGTATTCAGAGCCTGCCCAAGGGCCAGATGGAATGCGCACGTTCGCTGGGGCTGTCCTACATGAAGGCCATGCGCACCGTGATCTTGCCGCAGGCCTTGCGCAATTCGCTGCCGTCGCTGGTCAACCAGTTCATCTCGACGATCAAGGAAACCTCGCTGGGCTACATCATTGGCCTGACGGAAGTGAGCTTTATCGCCAACCAGATCAACGCCTTGACGTTTACCAAGGCGGCCGAGGTGTTCAGCATTCTGGGACTGACGTATTTTGTGTTGTGCTTTAGCCTGTCACGGCTGGCGTATTGGTTGGAGCGGCGCATGGTGCGCCAAGGTTTGGGGGTGAAGCCCGTGAAGGTGTCTGCATGATTGAGTTGCGCAATGTGAACAAGTGGTATGGCGACTACCACGCGCTGGTGGATGTGAATGAAACCATTGCCACGGGTGAAGTGGTGGTGGTCTGCGGCCCTTCGGGCTCGGGCAAGTCCACACTGATTCGCACCATCAACCGTCTCGAAGAAATTCAGGGTGGCCAGATTCTGCTGGACGGCAAGGACGTACATGACCCCAAGCAGGACATCAACCTGCTGCGCTCGGGCATTGGCTTTGTGTTCCAGCAGTTCAATCTGTTCCCACACCTGACGGTGCTGGAGAACTGCACGCTGGCTGCTGTGCAGCTCAAGAAGATGACCTTGCCCGAAGCCAAGGAACGCGCCATGGCACTGCTGGATCGTGTCGGCCTCGCACACAAGGCACAGGCCATTCCCAGCCAGCTCTCCGGTGGCCAGCAGCAGCGTGTGGCCATTGCGCGCGCGCTGACACTGCAGCCCCCTATCATGCTGTTTGACGAACCCACGTCGGCACTGGACCCTGAAATGGTGGGCGAAGTGCTGCTGGTGATGCGCGATCTGGCCAAGGACGGCATGACCATGATGTGCGTGACCCACGAGATGGGCTTTGCACGTGAGGTGGCGGACCGCGTGATCTTCATGGACCAAGGCAAGGTGATTGAACGCGGCACGCCCAGTGAGTTTTTTGGCAACCCGCAGCACCCCCGCACCCAGAAGTTCCTTTCGGATATTCGCTCACCTTTCGAAAAGGCCTGAGCAAACACTGCGAACCATCCATTGCTGCCTGCGCTCTTGATCGGTGCAGGCAGCTTTTTTATGCCTGTTTTTCAGTGCTTGAGGATTTCCGTGGAATGCGGCCTCAGCCGTTCAAAACGATGATGATCTGAACGATAAAAACCCAAAATAAAAAAGCCCCTGGTCATGAACCAAGGGCTTTTGTCTTTGGGGTGGCTGATGGGGCTCGAACCCACGACAACAGGAATCACAATCCTGGACTCTACCAACTGAGCTACAGCCACCATGTAGAGGTTAAAAACCCGCCAGCACTCAGGCGGGTTTTGCAAATTTTGGGGTGGCTGATGGGGCTCGAACCCACGACAACAGGAATCACAATCCTGGACTCTACCAACTGAGCTACAGCCACCGTAGAGATTGAGATTATAGCGTGTTTTCGAACATCTCAGAAAAACGCGCTATAAATTTTTCGCTTCAGGGACGGTCTACTTTGAACTGAACGTCGAATTTCTTCTTGAGCAATTCGTAGTAGGCAGCGCCTTCTGCAGAAGCAAACAATTGTACATACTGCAGCAGGGCCTGACGGGCAATTTGCTCATTTCTTTCTTCAGAAGGCAGCACTTTTTCAACCTTGACCACGGCATAGCCTGCATCACCCAGGCTCACACCCGACCAGGAAGGCAGAACATCTGTCTTGGCCTGCAGGGCTGCATTGACCACAGGTACGGGCTGGCCATGGGTCTGGTCACGCGACACCACGATGACAGACGACAGACCATGTGCCTTGGCGGCATCGGCCTGCCACTCCTTGAGGGCGGCTTCACCTGCTTCGCGGGCCAGCACGGCAGACTGCTGCTCCACATACAGGGTCTTCACACGGTCAGCCACTTCGTCAAAGCTCAGCTGCTTGGCAGGCTGGTAGCTCACGACACGACCGGAAGCCATCTGGTTGGTACCAACGTCGACCGCATCGGTGTTGCGCTTGTTCTCCAGGCTGTCAGCCGTGAACAGGGCATCCAGGAAGTCCTTGCTGGCCAGTGCACCCTGCGCACCTGGCAGAGGATCACGGGTCACGCCGTCAGCGGTGTGCAGCTTCAGACCCAGCTTGTCGATGGCTGGCTGCAGGCTTTCGGGCTGCTCGAACACGATGCTGGCGAACTGCTCGGCCACTTCTGCAAACTTGCGCTGTGCCTGCTGGTCCTTGAGGTCATTGACGATTTTTTCGCGCACGGACTCAAAGCTGGGAACCTTGGGCTCCTTGACGTCGGTGACCTGGATCACGTGGTAGCCAAACTCGCTCTCCACCACATCGCTGACTTCACCGTTGTTGAGGGTGAAGGCCACTTGCTCGAACTCAGGCACCATGGCGCCACGGCCAAAGAAGCCCAGATCGCCACCGGAGGCGGCAGAGCCTGTGTCCTGCGACTCAGCCTTGGCCACGTCAGCAAAACGCGAAGGATCTTTCTTCAGTTCGTCGGCAATACCCTGGGCCTTGGCCTTCACCGCTTCACGCTCTTCGGCAGACATGCTGCGTGGGGCATTGAGCAGAATGTGGCGGGCGCGGCGCTCCTCCTTCTCATCCGTCAGGCGAGAAGCGTTTTCCTTGTAATAGGTCTGCAGATCGGCTTCGTTCAGCTCAATGCCATCACGCACAGCCTGCAGGTCCAGCACCACATATTCCACCTTGGCCTGTTCAGCCTGCTGGAACATGTCCTTGTGGGTTTCGTAGAAAGCCTTGAGGGCTTCATCGTTGACCTGCACCTTGGCAGCAAAGTCCTTGGACAGGAACTGTGCCACCTGAATTTCGCGGCGCTGCAGGAAAGCATCCATGGCGATATCAGCCACAGCAGGCGTTGCAAACGCGGTATTCATCACATTGCCCAGCACCTGGCTCAGAGAGAGGTCGCGACGCATCGAGGCTTCAAAGCCTTCCGGTGTCATACCCTGTGTAGCCAGCAATGCGCGGTATTGCTCAGCATCCAGCGTGCCATCGGGCTTGCGCAGGTTCGCAATCGCAGGAATTTGCTGCAGTGCGCGAGCCAGGGCTGCATCACTGGTCAGCAGGTGCATCTTCTGTGCAGCCGTCTGCATCACGCGGTCGCGCACCATGCGCTCCAGCGTGGCATAGCGCGCTTCAGGAGAGTCCAGCAGCTTGGAATCAATATTGGGATTTTCGGCACGCAAGCGATCGCTTTCATAGCGATGCATGTTGTCCCAGTCGTTCTGGGTGATGTCCTGCCCGTCCACACGCGCTACCGTCGGACTGGCGACGGAGAAGTAACTTTGGTCAACGCCAAAAAAAATGAACGAGGGAATGATCAGCAAGAACAACAAGATCATGACGAACTTGGAATGCTTGCGGATTGATT
>JAEZZU010000311.1 GCA_023418355.1 Pseudomonadota bacterium
TGCTGGCGGTGAACATGCAGACTTCCTTCATGCACCCACCGTTTGGCTTTGCGCTGTTCTTCCTGCGCTCGGTCGCTCCCGACAAGGAATACACCGACAAGGTCACGCAAAAGCGCATTGCGCCGGTCACCACCACCCAGATCTACATGGGCGCGATTCCCTTCCTGTGTATCCAGCTGATCATGGTGGCGCTGATCATTGCCTTCCCCGGCATTGTGTCCAGCGGTCTGGATGACAAGGTGGAATACGACCTGGATGCCATCCGCGAGCAGATGGAAGCCAACATGCCTGCCCCCATGGACTTTGACAACCCCTACATGCAGCAGGAAGAAGGCTCCGACAGCGCCGAGGACGATCCCATGAAGGCACTGCAGGAGTCCATGGGCCAGTAAACGGCACACAGACACTGCACATGACCACAGCCCCTGACACTCCGGTGTGCAGGGGCTTTTTGCTGGATCGCTACTTTAAAAATAGCTGCTTGCGCTTGATTTTTAATGGATTCAGATAGTTTTATATCCAAAAGCCTTATACATGCAGCACTAGCCGCTATGGTTTCTGTAACCCGGCACGGCATGGGTGAATGCTGACAAGGATGCAACGCCAGTTCTGTACACTTCGCGCCGGGTGCCCACCACATGAGGTGGTGATGGCAGGTCTTTTCAGGTACAGGTCGGGCCGCCTGTGCCGCACAGCACACGTGCGTCTGACCTGCCCTACTGCGCGCCGCCCCGATGCGGCCCGCGCTGCACTGCTCGCCTGCATGCCATGTGCCGGAGCAGGTCTGGCTGCCCGCGGTGTTGTCCTCACACACAAGGAGCACTATGCCGCCACACGAGAACACGTCTTCTCTCATCCATCCGCAGTTCCCTGCGCCCAGCCCCCATATTCCGCCGCTGCAGCGTGTCTCCATGAAGGCATCCTCGGCCTTTGTGCGCATGCTGCACATCGAGGCCATGAGTGGCATCGTGCTGCTGATTGCCGCTGCCATTGCACTGATCTGGGCCAACTCCCCATGGGCGGCCAGCTATTTCGCCACCTGGCATGCGCCGCTGGCACTTACGCTGGGGCCATGGACCTGGAGCACGGATCTGCACTTCTTCGTCAATGACGTGCTGATGACCATCTTCTTTCTAGTCGTTGGCATGGAAATCCGCCGCGAGATGTACAACGGCGCGCTGGCGGATGTGCGCCAGGCGCTGCTGCCCATCATTGCCGCGCTGGGCGGCGTGGTCGTACCTGCGCTGATCTATGTCGCCCTGGCCAGGGGGGATGCGCAGCTGCTCAACGGCTGGGCCATTCCTACGGCCACAGACATTGCCTTTGCCGTTGGCGTGCTGGCCCTGCTGGGCAAATCCATTCCCGGGCCGCTGCGCATTTTCCTGCTGGCACTGGCCATCATTGATGACATCGTGGCCGTGCTCATCATCGCCTTCTTCTACTCAGGCGGTCTGGACTACAGCGGCTTTGGCATTGCCCTGGTCGGGCTGGTGCTGGTGCTGCTGCTCAACCGCATGGGCATTGCCTCTGCCTGGGCCTATGTGGTGCCAGGCGCCATCCTGTGGCTGGGCCTGCTGCACACCGGCGCACACCCCACACTGGCCGGTGTCGTGCTGGGCCTGATGACGCCTGTAGCCATGCGCCCTGCACAGCAGCACCATCTGGATGTGGCACTGCATGCCCTGGGCCGCATTCGCAGCCATGCGCAGCGCGGACAGTTTGAAGTGGATGTGCTGCACCACGAACTGCGTGTGGCCACCACGGCCCAGCGCGACCTGCTGCCACCGGTGTTCCGCCTGCCTGCACTGCTGCACCCCTGGGTGGCGTTTGGTGTGATGCCCATCTTCGCGCTGGCCAATGCGGGCGTGCAGTTTGGTGGCATGGATCTGGCAGCCACCGGCCCGCACACCGTCTTCTGGGGCGTGCTGCTGGCACTGGTGCTGGGCAAGCCTCTGGGGGTGTTTCTTGCCACCTTCCTCGCCGTCAAATCGGGCGTCAGCCCCCTGCCCGAAGGCATCAACTGGCGCGGCGTACTGCTGGTCGGCCTGCTGGCGGGTATCGGCTTTACCATGGCCATTTTTGTGGGTGGTCTGGCATTCAGCGATGAAGCCCTGCTCAGCGCCGCCAAGCTGGGCATTCTGGCGGCATCGGCCACCGCTGCCATTGTGGGTCTGCTCTACGGCTTCATGGTTCGCCACAAGCTGAGCAGCTAGGACCCGCTAACGCAACCCTTGATACGTCGTTGCGCAGCCTTGTCGTACTACTTGTACTGCCTGCGGCTTCGCGCCTCGTCTCAAACGCAAACCTACGGTTTGCTGGGTAGCGTTAACGGCTCTAAGCGCTGCCAGGCCCCATGGGCCTGTCAAAGTAAAAAGCCGGAGCGCTCTTTCGAGCCTCCGGCTTTTTTGTGGGCTGTATCTCTGCCTGTTTATTCGTGGCGCAGTGCCTCGATAGGGTCCAGCCGCGCCGCACGGCGTGCGGGGAAGTAGCCGAACAGCACACCAATCGCGGCAGAGAACACAAAGGACAGCATGTTCACCATGGGGTTGAACACAAATGGCACCTGCATCACCTGCGCCAGTGCTACCGATGCCACGGCAGCAATCGCAATGCCGATCAGACCACCCAGTGCGGCCAGCACCACAGCCTCAATCAGAAACTGCAGCAGCACTTCACGCTCCAGCGCGCCAATGGCCAGACGCAGGCCGATTTCGCGCGTGCGCTCGGTCACGCTCACCAGCATGATGTTCATGATGCCAATACCACCCACCAGCAGACTCACGGCAGCCACTGCGCCCAGCAGGGTGGTCATCACCTTGGTGGTGCCCGCCATGGTGTCGGCCAGCTGCTTGGTGTCCAGCACGTTGAAGTTATCTTCATCGGAGGGCGAGAGCTTGCGCAGCTCGCGCAGCAGGTCACGCAGGCTGGACTTCACGCGCTCAGGGTCGCTGTCATCGGCCATGGACACCAGCAGGGTGTTGACGCGGTTGTTACCCGTCACACGGCGCTGCAGGGTCTTGAGCGGAATCAGCACCATGTCGTCCTGGTCATTGCCAAAAGCGCCCTGCCCCTTGGAATCCAGCACACCAATGATGTTGCAGGAGAAAGCCTTCACGCGCAGCTGCTGTCCCAGCACATCAGGCGAATTGCCAAACAGCTCACGGTGCAAGGTGGCACCGATGATGCACACAGAGGCACCTGCGCGCTCTTCCTCGGGCGAGAACTCACGGCCCTGAGCCAGTTTCCAGTTACCCGTCTTGAGCCAGTCGTTATTGCTGCCAATCACGCTGGACGACCAGTTGCGCCCTTCGGCCACCAGCGTGGTACTGGCACGTGCTTCAGGAGCCACAGCCGCAATACCGCCGATCTGCTGGGCAATGGCTTCAGCATCTGTGTCCTTGAAGGCTGGCGCTGGTGCAGCGCCGGGACCCAGACGCTGGCCCCCGCGAATTTGCAGCAAATTGGTACCCAGCCCCTGAATCTGCTGCTGCACGGCCAGCGTCGCACCATTGCCCAGCGTGACCATGGTGATCACCGCACTCACACCAATCACAATGCCCAGAATGGTCAGGAAGGAGCGCAGCAGGTTGCGGCGAATGGAACGCAGCGCCAGCAAGATAGTGTTGAAAAACATCAGGCGCCCTCCCCTTGTCCAGCTGCAGCAGCACTGGCCTGCTCGGCCTCACGGCGCAAGGCCAGTGGCTCATTGCGCACATCGGAATCCAGCAGACCATCCTTGAAACGCACGATGCGCCGTGCATAGGCCGCCATCTCGGGCTCGTGCGTCACCATCAGCACGGTGATGCCCTGCTCATGGTTGAGCTTCCACAGCAGCTCCATGATTTCCTCGCTGCGCTGAGTGTCCAGGTTACCCGTAGGCTCGTCGGCCAGCAGCACCGTGGGGCTGCTCACAATCGCACGGGCAATGGCCACACGCTGCTGCTGCCCCCCCGAGAGTTCGGCCGGTGTGTGGTGCTCCCAGCCTTTGAGGCCCACGGCTTCCAGCGCCTTGGCAGCTGCTTCCTTGCGCTGCTGGGCCGTCTCACCGCGGTACAGCAGTGGCAGTTCTACGTTTTCCTGCGCCGTAGTGCGGGGCAGCAGGTGAAAGCCCTGAAACACAAAGCCAAAGTAGCGGCGGCGCAGACGGGCACGTTCGTCACGGTCCAGTCCTTCCACATGCACGCCCTTGAACAGATATTCGCCGGAAGTCGGACGGTCCAGACAGCCCAAAGTGTTCATGGCTGTGGACTTGCCCGAGCCACTCGGCCCCATGATGGCTACGAAGTCGCCCTGCTCAATGTCGAGGTCAAAGCCCTTGAGCGCCTTGAACGCCAGGCCGCCCTCGCCATAGACCTTGACGATATTGCGCAGCCGGATCAGCGGCACGCCACCGCTGTCTGTGTGCAAGGCTTCACTCATTTAGCGGCTCCGCTGCGCTGGTCGGTAATGACCTGAGCACCTTCGGCAAGCTTGTCGCTTTCCACCTCAGTCATGCGGCCGTCACTCAGGCCTGTCTTGACCTGCACCGCCACGGGCGCATTGTTCTCCAGCACCCAGACATAACGAGTCTGGCCAGCACCCAAGGCTTCGCTGCCACCCGTGCTGCGGCTGCCACGCATGCGCTGGGGCATCAGCTGCCCCATGATGCCGCCGCTATTGCCCTGCGCTGCAGGAGGTGCACCAGCGCCCTGTGGGCGAGGACCACGTTCACCATTGGGGCCTGCGGCAGCGGCGCCGTCCTGCTTGGCACCTGGCACAGCAGGGGCCTGCATGCCTACAGGCGTGAAGCGCAGTGCAGCATTGGGCACCAGCACCACGTCCTTGCGCTCATTGGAGTGGATGGTGGCCGAGGCCGTCATGCCGGGGCGCAGCGACAGGTCCTCATTGCGCACATCCAGACGGGCCAGATAAGTCACCACGTTGTCGGTCTTGGTCGAGCCATAGTCCACGCGTGTCACCTTGGCGGGATAAGTGCGCGAAGGGTGGGCACTGACGGTGAAGCTGGCACGCTGGCCTTCCTGTACCTGGCCGATGTCGGCTTCATCCACCGACACTTCCAGACGCAGCTTTTGCAGGTCTTCAGCCACGGTGAACAGCGTCACGGCCTGCAGCGAGGCAGCCACGGCATTACCGGGGTCGACCGAGCGCGTCAGGATCACCCCATCAATGGGCGACTTGATCGATGCCTTGGAGAGGTTGGTTTCATCGGTCTTGAGCGCAGCGCGTGCATCTTCCACCGATGCCTTGGCAGCGGCTTCTTCGGCCACCGCACGCTCCACTGCGGCACGGGCACCATCCATTTCAGAGGCCGAGGGCACCTTGCCACCCGAGAGGCGATGCACCTCTTCCTGGCGTGCCAGATTGGCGCGGGCTTCCTTGAGCGAAGCCTGTGTCTGCTGCAGCCGCGCCTGTGCCGATGCCACCGAGGCCTTGGAGCGGTTCAGCTGCGCCTGCAGCTTGTCGGTGTCCAGTTCGACCAGCACCTGGCCCTTCTTGACCGTGTCGTTCACATCCACGAGCACATTGCGGACCGTGCCCGACAGTTCCGAGCCGACATTCACCGTGCGTGTCGGCTGCAAAGTGCCGGTGGCCGCCACCGTCAGCGACAGGTCACCGCGCTTGACCTGCTGCGTCACATACTGAGGCTTGGCATTGGCTGCCTTGTGGTTCTGCCAGAACAGGTAGCCCCCCACTGCACCTGCAATGGCCACGGCACCGATCCAGACGGTGGGGCTTTGCCACCAGCGACGTGCCAGTCCATCGCCCAGCAACTCTTGTACTTCCTTGGCGCTGCTTGTGGTGTTTTTCTTTGTCATGAGTGATTGCTTTCCTTGTTATTCCTTGCTGGTGTCTGCAGCGCCAGCGGCGGCTGCAATGGGCTGACCCTCTGTATTCAGAGGCTGCCAGCCACCACCCAGCGCCTTGTACAGGCGCACATAGTCCGACCCGATGGCTGCCTGCGCCGTGGCTACAGCATCCTGCGAAGACAGCAGCGTGCGCTGTGTATCCAGCACGGTCTGAAAGTCCACCAGCCCCGTGGTGTAGCGCTGCGATGCCAGCAGCTGGGCATTGCGCGCGGCCTCTTCGGCCACCTGCAGCTGTACCAGACGCTGCTTGTCACCCTGCAGCTGCACCAGCGCATCTTCCACCTCCTGCAAGGCCGTCAGCACGGTGGAGCGGTAATTGATGCGCGCCTGCTCCAGAGCAGCTTCGCGCTCTGCCACACGGGCACTGTTCAGCCCCCCGTCAAACAGGGTCTGCGCCAGGCTGGCGGCAATGCTGGTGGTCAGCGTGGCACCGCTCGATCCCAGTGCAGACAGCGTCAAGGCGCTCAGCCCCAGCGAACCGCGCAGCGACAGGCTGGGGAAATTCGCACGCTCCTGCGCAGAAAGATTTGCCAGTGCAGCAATCACGCGCTGCTCCTGCACACGCACATCAGGCCGCTGGCGCAAGGTATCGGCAGGCAGAGCCAGGGCCAGCTGCGCGGGTGGCACTGGCAGGGGCTGCAGTGTGCTCAGGCTCTGGTTCAGTGCGGCTGGCGGCTGGCCGGTCAGAATTGACAGTGCATGGCGTTTTTGTGCCATGGATGCCTGCAGTGAAGGAATTTGCGCTGCAGTCTGTGCCGTCGATGCACGCGCCTGCTCTACGTCCAGCGATGTCGCCAGCCCTGCCTGCATGCGCCACTCGGAAATCTGCTGATTCTCCTGCTGGATGGCCAGGTTGCGCTCCGCAATCTGCAGGCGGTTTTGCAGGCTGCGCAGTTCGATGTAGTTCAGCGCCACTTCAGCCGCCAGGGAGACATGGGCGCCTTCGAGCGTGGCCACCGCAGCAGCAACACCTGCCTCACCCGCCTTGACGGCATTGGCCTGGCGGCCCCACAGATCTGGCTCCCAGCTCACATCGATGCCGGTGCTGAAGCTGTTGCTGGCAGAACTGGGTTCGCGCTTGCCACGGCTGCCACTCAGGCTGGCACCCGCGCTGGGCAGTCTGCTGGCTTCGCTTTGATCCAGCTGGGCACGTGCCTGACGCAATGCAGCCTGTGCGCTCTGCACATTGGGGTTGGCCGTCAAGGCCTGTTCGATCAGAGATGCCATCTGTGCATCCCCGAACTGCAGCCACCAGCGGCTCAGATCTTCGGGGGCTGCAGCGGCCTGTTCGGTGCTCCACTGCACAGGCACATCCACCGCTTCACTCTGAGCGGCGAACTGTGAGGTATGGCTGCAGCCTGCAAGCAGCAGGGCACAGGCCAGCGTCGTAGGCATGAGCCACACTCTGGGTGTAGCGGCACGACGCGCAATCTTGTTGAGTTTTTTTGACATGCTAGGCAAGCAGTATGCGTAATGGCTTGTTTCTACCTGCAATTGTGCAGAGCCTGTGTAGTGACACGGCTAAAAACATGTGAAGCTTTGGTAAAGCCACAGTGCCGGGCAATCGACGACAGGCACAAAAAAGCCCTCTGAATGAGGGCTTGGGGAACTGGGATGTTTACGCGGCTTCCACAATGGCATCGAGCGGCCAGCGCGGCTTGACGTCAAACGAATACGTCTTGTCAGCCTGCTGCTGCCCAGCCTGCATGCGCATGGCAGCGGCCATGGCAATCATGGCGCCGTTGTCCGTGCACAGGTGCAATTCGGGGTAATGCACGCGAATCTTGCGCTTGGCGCATTCGTGGTTGAGCTGCTCGCGCAGCTGCTTGTTGGCCCCCACGCCACCGGCCACCACCACGCGGTTCATGCCGGTCTGCTTGAGCGCGTTCATGGTCTTCTTGACCAGCACTTCCACAATCGCAGCCTGTGCGCTGGCGGCCAGATCGGCCTTACGAGCTTCCAGCTCATCGCCCAGTTTTTTCGCCTGGGTGAGCACGGCCGTCTTCAGGCCTGCAAACGAGAAATCCAGATCGCCACTGTGCAGCAGCGGACGTGGCAGCTTGAAGGCTTCAGGGTCACCGTTTTCAGCCAGTTTGGACAGCACAGGGCCGCCGGGGTATGGCAGGCCCATCACCTTGGCGGACTTGTCAAAAGCTTCGCCTGCCGCATCATCAATGGTTTCGCCCAGAATTTCATAGCGGCCCACACCATCGACCCGCATGAGCTGCGTGTGACCACCGGACACCAGCAGCGCCACGAAGGGAAATTCTGGTGGGTCTTCGCTCAGGAAGGGAGAGAGCAAATGCCCTTCCAGGTGGTGTACACCCAGCACAGGCTTGTCCAGCGCAGCGCCCAGTGCGCAGGCCACACCGGCGCCGACCAGCAATGCACCCGCCAGACCGGGGCCACGCGTAAAGGCCACCACGTCGATGTCCTGCAGGGACTTGCCGGCATCTTCCATCACCTGCTTGGTCAGCGGCAGCACGCGGCGGATATGGTCGCGGCTGGCAAGCTCGGGCACCACACCGCCGTAGGCACGGTGCATATCAATTTGGCTGTGCAATGCGTGCGCAAGCAGGCTAGGCACACTGCCGTCGTCCGGAATGCGCACCAGGGCCACACCGGTTTCATCGCACGAAGATTCAATACCCAAGATCAGCTGACTCATAACCCGCAAGTGTAGGCTGAGCGCCCGTCTGCAGCAGGCTGGCTGGGGCAATGGCCTTGCACGCAAGGCAAGAAAAAAGGTTCATCACGGAATGTCGGGGTAGTTGCCCCTCAAACAGAAACAGCGGTGACATTTCAAGCATGATGGTTGTGCGACCAATCAACATGCAAGAAAGCACCGCTGCATGCACAAAGATACTACAT